>SBHD01000285.1 GCA_006226345.1 Bacteroidota bacterium
GATGGTTTGATGGTTTGATGGTTTGATGGTTTGGGATATTGTGGAGGGTAAAGTTAGGGGCAATTTTGTACTAAGGTCTTAAGGAGGCAGGGTTAAAATTGGGTTTTATATTTAGTTCAACTGGTTTATCTCACTTTCTGTCAATTACCTCCGGCAAACAACAGCCGCGTCCACTATCCATGTAACCAACCCTCCAGCCCTCCAACCCTCCAACCATCCAACCCTCCAACCATCCAACCCTCCAACCCTCCAACCCTCCAACCCTCCAACCATCCAACCCTCCAACCCTCCAACCATCCAACCCTCCAACCCTCTACAACTTATACCAGTAGTTGTTGCGCACCACCCAATACCGTTCCTGCCGGTACACATCGGTGCCCTGCGGACGGATCAGGAACTCATCCAGGAAGAAAGGTTGTTGGGCATTTTGTTTGAAAAGGAAAATGCGGAGCCGGCTGTTATCCTCCCGGACCTCAAACGGAATCTCAAACAGGCCCCAGTTCCGGACAATGCTTTTCAGGTGATATTGCATGCCCTCGTGTTTGAACTGGACTTCCCGGTTGTCGTCGCGGTTGTTTTCAAACAATTTTAATTCGTGGTTCATGCCGAGATCCTGATTGACATATAGCCAGCAGCTCAATACATATTGGCCTTTAGGCAGACTCCCCTGCCACAGGTTGGTGGTGTCGCCCATATTGCCGGTATACGCGCCCATGCCCTGGAAGGTTTGTTCGGTGGTCAGGAGTGAGTCGTAAGACTGGTAGATCAGTGCCCCGTCCAGGTTGGAGCATTGCCATTCGCCCCGTTTCCGGAGGATGCGGCCGCGCCGCTCGAGTTCGACATTCAGGTTGTGCTGCCGGACACCGGTTCGGATTTTGTCGGGCGATAATGACAACACTTTCATTTCCGGTCCGTCATACACCATGGTGGCGATGTCGATCAGGTGCGCATAGCGTTGGCGCACTTCTTCCCAGGCCGAGGTGCGCACCAGCACGGCCAGTGGGCGGCTGTCGGGGAAATCGTTGAGAATGGACGGGAAAATGCCGGGCTCCAGGACCAGCTGGACAGACCGGATGGTCTGCTGGCAGGATGTCCTGCTCAGGTTGACGCCCATATCGGGCTTCCCGGTGTGGATCGCAGTGGATTGCACCTCAATAAACTGCAGGTAATCGAACGGTAACCAGATATTTTCCGAACCGATATGGTAATAGGGCAGAGGGAGCAGCGCTTGGTATTGGGTGAAATCAACCTGATCCAGCCAATGTTCCGGCGTGGGCGCCACCACTTCGCGTTTTTCCAGGCTGTCCATCAACTCCAGCGGACGGAGGCGCTGGAACGTGTAGGCTTCCCAACTCAGGACCAGAACGGGCGCCAGGGCAATGACCCACCTGAACCATTTGGCCTTGCCATTCCGGAATCCCTCGAACCGTACACTCCAGTTCCAGAGACTGTAAAAGGCCAGCAGGTTGATCACATAGAAATATGCCCAGGTAAAACGGCCGAGTCCGCGAAACTGCCGTAAAGGCCCCATGTAGTCTACCAGCCACTCCATGCCCGGTATGGCGAATGGAAAACCGCAGGCAAAGACCAACAGGGCCAGGGCGGCAGTAAAAATGCCCTGCAGGTACCGTTTGTTCGCCTGGTGGTAATTTTCCTTATCCCAACTCTTGCCAAACATTCGAAATCCCGATACCAGCAGCCAAAGCGTAAAGAAAAAGGCCAACATGCCGGCATAGGCCTTCGCTTCGCCATTGACCCGGCGGATCGAAACGAGGTGCTGGTCGATCCATTGGTAGAGCGGGAAATCCTCATAGGGTAAAAACACGCCTTCCCACTCTCCGATATAAGTTGTAAACCCGTACGGGCTCGATGGCCGGTCGGCAGCATAATCTGACCACTGTACCCAGCCGTTGAGCAGGGCGAACGGGATGATCACCATGAGCACAAAATGGCTGATCCTGGACCGCCAGTTGGGCCAGCGCCGGTCGAGGAGCAGCCGGTAGGCGGTATACAAACCGAGAAACAAAGCGGACAGGCCAAAATAGTAGAAATGCAACTGTGCGCTGATCCACAGCAGCAGCCCGATCAGCAAAGCCTGATACCGGCGGCTGTACCGCTCTTCATAATTGTGCAGCAGCAGCAGCAACAGCGGAAACACCCAAATGTGCGCCAGGGCAAAATGCCCGGCGAAGCGGCCGTGCTGTGGACTGAGGAACAGTATGCCCAGGGTAGCCAGGCCGGCATACCAGGCCGGGAGGTTGATCCTGCGGAGCAGTAAAAAGAGTACAAGCGCGGAAAACAGCAGGGAAAAGGCCATAAACCTGTTCATCGCTCCGACAATATGCCCGTTCAGGTCGGATATATTATGGCTCCACCATTGCAGCAGCGCACTGAATATTGGTTGATTATCGGTAAACAATACATGCTCCCCGAAAGGGTAGTTCATGCCATCATAATGCACATAGGAAGAGTCGTACCGCACGTGCCAGATCGTGGTCATGTAGTTTTTGATCCCGTCCGGGGCGGTGCCCAGCATATGGCCATTGAGGTTGGAGAGCCAGGTATGGTGCTTGAGCCACATAAAACCGAAACAGATCAGCAACACGACTAGTACCCCCCAATACGTGTGCCTACGTTTGGGCCGGTGCAGGATATGCAGGGAAACAGGCAGTGTTCGAAGTACTTTAAACATACACTGGCTTCAATATCGGTTTTAATGGGTTTTGTATAAAATCCGGTATCCGCACTATTAAGTTACGCTACCGTTATTGTTATGCAGGTGTGGCTTGCCGGAAAATAACTGCCGGAAGAACAGGCGAAGAAAGTTGCCGCCTTCCGTGGCTAATATTTTCCAGCCCACACTGGTGAAAACCACGCCCGGGCGAAGTTCTACCGGAACCGGTACAACAGGTACCCGGCCGTTGGCCAGCATCAGGAATTCCAGGTCGAACAGGAACCGGTCGATGCTTGTTTCCAGGAAAACAGCTTTGCCGTTTTGATCAAACCCTTTCAACCCGCACTGCGAATCATCGATCGGCTGGCGCAGGACATGCCGGAGCAGCCAGCGTAATCCCTTCGACAACCACCGCCGGAACGCAGGTACATTGGCGTAATAGGCCAGGTCGCGGTTGCCGGCGGCAATGCCACCTTGTTTCTTCAGCACCCCGGCTACCCGGCACATGCTGTCGATCGTGTAGGGGAAATCAATATCCGTGACCAGGATAAAATCCGCATCAGCCGCAGCGGCACCCTGGCGCAGCGCATAGCCTTTGCCCCTGTTTTCCGGATAGTTGATCACCCGGACGCCCGGGACCAATGCTTCCAAACGTTCCACATTGGCGGGGGTGACCTGCCGGACCGAACCGTCGTTCACCACGATCAGCCCGACCGTTTCTGCAATTTCAGCCAATGCAGTTCGCAGCTGGGTAAAACGATCGGCCAATCCCTGCTCCCAATCCGCGGCGGGGTTGTAGCAGGGCACAATGACCTGGAAACGTGCGGCTGTTGACTGCAAAATACGATGGGCCTGTTTGGTGGCGCGCAAAAATAGGAAATCTACCGCAGGGCCCGCATCCGAAAATCCAATGTACTGAATCCCGTTGCCTCAAAATGTTCGATCCGGATGGTATGTGTGCCGCCTAACCCGACCTCGATCTCATCTACTGCGGGCTCGTGGATGTCCCAGTGATCGATCAGGCGTTGCCCGTCGAGATAGAGCCGCGCCCCGTCGTCTGATGTCAGTTCGATGGCATACCGGCCGGGGGCTATATCAAAGGAGGTGGTGGATACCGTTGCAAAATGATCGGCCTGTACCCCGGCCGCCGGGCTGCCCCACCAGGCAAAATACAGTTCGGGTACGGCCTTTTCTGCTACAGGTTTGGCATCGGCGACGTTGGTCTGCCAGTTAAAGCCGGCACCCGAATCTTCCGGCAGGTTAAAAAACTGCACCTGCCACTCCAGTTTTTTCTCCATTCGTTCGAACCCGAACCGGTACGTACTGCCGGCGGGTACTGTCCGCCCAAATGCGTCGGTAAAGGCTTCAGTCCCGGTGTACTCCAGGTCCAGCCGGACGGCTTCGGTGCCTGCGGGAGCGGTCAGCAGGAGTTCGGCAGGTATTGGTCCCGAGTCGGCTCCTGTGATAACAAGCCCGGTGCTGCCGGCGATCTTCCATGTTCCGGGCGGACCGTAGAGGTTTATTTTATAGTTGATGCCGTCGGCCGATTCGGTACGGTCCGACAGGATGGCTTTCGGCCGGTTAAAGTCATAGGGCCCCCATTCATCGACGAAAATATACTGCCGCCCGCGGGGCATGTACGGCGGCAGGCCGGCATTGATCCCGTCGGGCAGGCTGTCGGGCTCTTCCAGTTCCCGGTACGGGATCTCGAGGGGGGCATAGGGGTTTTGGGGCTGTTTATCGGCATGGCTGAAATTGACCGTGCGGGAGTCCTGAAGCTCAGGATGACTCCAGACGCGCTCGACCTGTGCCTTTGATCCGTAAATATCGTTTCGCAGAAAAACCAGGCTGTCGTTGGGCGTTCTTGTAGTGAGCAGGATTTCATAACCGGTAAACAGGTTTTCCCCGTTGACTACAATGTGTTGCGAGGCACTGATCTCCAGCGGCCGGCGTACCCGCTGAAATACATTCCGGTCGATCAGGCAGTCGCGGCTGCGGGTATCGCGGTTTTGCGGATAGCCCCAGTCGCCGGGCTGGCTGTTGCGGGCCCAGAGCCGGATGCCGGTGCTGTCGCCCTCAAAATAGTTTTGCCGGATGGTATTGTCCTGCCCGTGTTCGATAGCGATGCCGGTGCGGCAATCGGCAATAAAATTGCCCATGAATACGGATTCGTAGCTGTACCCGCCCCAGATCCCGTAGGTGCATTCGCGCATCAGGTTGCCCTGTATGCGGTTGCGGCTGAAGGTCACTTCTACTCCATTGGTGGGTGCGTGGCTGAAGTCATTGCCGAAAAGGATATTATCGTTGCATCCACCGGCGCCGGTATCCATGGTGGTCTGGCCGGCCCACAGGAAAAAGCCGTCGCCGGAATGGGTTGCCGAGTTGTAGGCGAACAGGTTGTTGCTGCTCTGTTCGTAACATAAAATGCCGGCTGAATCCTGGCCGCGCTGGTAGAATCCGTGGGAATAGCCGCGTACATTCCAGTCCAGCCGGTTGTGCATGATCCGGTTATTGCTGCTCCGATACAAGCCGATACCGAGGCCGGAATTGAACTGAAAGGTATTGTTATATAAAAGCCCATCGTTACTGCGGGTCATCAGCAAGGCGTTCTGGTTGCCGGTGATGTGGCATTGCCGGACGGTTGCGTGCTGGCAGCTGTCGAGGTAGATGCCGGCGCCGTAGCGCAGCCATTCATTCTGGTCATTCTGGTGGTAACTGAGCCAGTCGGAAAAATCCTCCCGTTCGCGGATCGAGCGAAGCCGGGGCCGGTAGTTATAGGAAAAGTCGCTGTTCTCGATCAGCAGGCTATCGCATCCGCCGAAGGCCAGTAGTCCGATCTTGAAGCCGTGTATCCGTGCATTCCGAATCGTAATGTTCGTGCCCTGTACGACTATGCCAATGCCGGTGAACAGGTCGGGCCGGGTCGGGTCGGCGGAGCTATGCAGCGCTGCTTCCTGGAAATCGACGGTCAGGTCGTTGCCCCGGATGGTGATCAGCGGGGTGTAGGCGCCGTCGGCACTGCGCAGTTCAGCAGGTGCCTGAAGGGAATAGGCGCCAGGTTTGATGTGGCAGGATTCAGTAATGACCAGCCCGGGGGTTAGTTCGATTTCCGGAATCTGGGCTTTTACGGTCAGGGGTATGATACAAAATCCACAAAGGAGCAGGCAAGCGCATTTCATACGGCGAATTTAGAGCGTGTTTGGGAGGTAAAAAAACGCATCCGGCGGTTCGCGTAAATATAGATGAGAGCGCACTCGTCCTGCGCTGTAGCGCAGTGCAATTTATTCGTGCCTGTAGCGCTTGATAACTTTTAAAGTTGATGGGGCTAGTTCACAGTCCGGCGTACCTTGATCTGCA
>SBHD01000093.1 GCA_006226345.1 Bacteroidota bacterium
CTGGAGCGACAGGACCATTATCGGCGGCACCGGGACACTCAAATATATCCGGGGGGACTTATCCGTCATCAATTATGCGCACTTAGACGAGCAGAATGTTACGGGCTGTTGCAATTCTACACATATCCTTCGGTATGAACTTGTCGAAGGGCCTCTCCAGTTCGGAAAGAAGCTGGACGTCAGTGTCAACGGCCTTTCTCTGATCTTTGACGAGCCCAATGATACCTCGAGCTCTTACGGTGCCACCATCGTGCTCGAAGGCGTCGTGTATCCGCCCGGCACCTTTGACGATTATGGCAGCACTTCGGGTATGCTTGCTGACGGCACCCCGCAACTTGCACCCATCGGCAAATGGAACTGCCGGGGCTGGTGGTTTTCAGAAGACCAGGATTACAATCCGTCGGAAGGGCTGTTTTCCATCACACAGCAGACTTTTCAATTTGACGACCCGGTACTGGGTCCGGTACAGATCATGACGGAAGGCAAGGACTTTATCGGCCTCAATGAAACCGTGGAAAAAATGGTGACCGGTGCCACTGACGCCCTCAAAGGGCACCGGGGCAGTTGTATGGAGACGCTTGTAGGTGTCAATGCTTCCAATGGTTTCAATTTTACTTTTGATTTTGATACCCGTCAGGTGGTCGGTATTAAAGATGCGATAGACAAGGCCAATTCTATTTCAATGACGGTATTCCCGAACCCGGCCCGCGACATGCTTTATGTCGCCCTGACCGAATTGGAAAGCGGCCCGCAGTACAGTCTGCAAATAGCCGATGCTACGGGCAGACTGGTCGACCAGCAGACCTTTTCGGCTACCTCGGAAAAACAAGATCTGTATTTTAACATCAGTACCCAACCCGAAGGCTGGTACGCCCTGGTGCTGAAACGGGAGGGGCTGGTGGTTGGCAGCAAAAACTTCAGTAAAATAAAGTAAAACGGCGCCGGAATTGTCTGGCCTGACCCTTGTTTCCAAATAAATCTTCTACGCAATGAAAACGCTATTTCATATCTGTACACTTATTCTGCTTCCCTTTGCCCTGACCGCACAACTCTCCGTAACGGTCGTGCCCAATAAACTCAGCTACGGCGGCTCCGGCATCACTGATGCAAACGGCAACCCGCTCCGTGGCGACAATTACGTGCTGGATGGATATATCTACGCCGGCGACTACCTTGAGACGAACTGTCCCACCGCCCTAAACTGTGGCATCGACGCCGGTGGAGGGGCTGCAAATCCAGGTTCCGTGATCGGTAAATGGCGCTTTCGAGGCTTCAGCGTACTCAATCTGGCGGAAGCCCTCCAAAATGGCGGCGCACCGACGTTCAGTAACCAGCTCTTCGAATTCAACAGCGATTTCGCAGAATGCCCGGGCTGTAAAATATCCCTGGATGGGCAGGATTTTTACGGAGGCGCTGAAAACACACCCTTTAAAAAAGCCATCATCGGCGCTACCACCGAAGAATATCGCAGTAAGAGCGGCGAAGCGGAAATAACCATATTAAAGCAGCCGGAAAATGAAAACGCTACCGGGAGTTATAACATGAAGGTCACCTTCTTTTTCGATAAATGAGGATACCAGGTTCCTGCCTGACCGGAGAGGTGAGCACATCAATCGATCTGCCGAATTTCTTTTTTTACCGCGGAGATGCCATGACGAAAAGAAGTAACCGCTGCGTATTGGCACCTCCGCGGTGAAAAAAATGTCATATCGGGTTCTGAATTTGCTTATAACACCCCCTAGTACAGAATTATCTTTTTCACGTCAAGACTAAGGCCGTTTCTATCTTTTATATTCACGAAATATACCCCGGCAGGCAGCCCGCTTAAAGATGCTTCCGCCAGACCATTAACAATCGTTAGTTCTGTTGAGTAAAGGAGTTCTCCATAAGTTGAAGAAATCTGAATGTTCAGCAAATCTTCGTGCGGATAACGGATGAAAATATGGTCTTTTGCAGGATTGGGATATAAGGTCAGATCGGTGTTTGCTAATTGGGCTGTTCCACTGACCCCCTCATCGATCTCCCCGTCACAATCATTGTCCAGTCCGTCAAATACCTCTTCGGCACCGGGATAAATGTCGGGGTTCGAATCATCGCAATCCAGGTTGTCCGATACAAAACCGGCAGGAGGCGTTGCCAAACACGTGTCCAGGTAAGATCCGGCATCACCATAGGAGTCATTATCGAGGTCGGCAAAGTAAGTGTACACGGCCAGGCTGTCGTCCACTAACCCGTCGCAGTCATTGTCGACATTATCACACACTTCTGTTGCTCCGGGGAAGATATCCGGGTTGCTGTCGTCGCAGTCCAGACTATTGGCAACGTATCCGGCCGGGAGATTGGCTGAGCAGGTGTCGAGAGAAGTTGCGGCATCTCCGTAAGAGTCATTATCGAGGTCGGCAAAGTAGGTGTATACCGGCAGGTTGTCATCCACCAGCCCATTACAATCGTTGTCGATGTTGTCACACACCTCCGCTGCTCCGGGGAAGATATCCGGGTTGCTGTCGTCGCAGTCCAGACTGTTGGCAACATACCCGGCAGGCAGGTTGGCCGAGCAGGTGTCGAAGGATGATGCGGCGTCTCCATAGGAGTCGTTATCGAGGTCGGCAAAGTAGGTATATACTGGCAGGTTGTCGTCTGCCAATCCATTGCAGTCGTTGTCGATGTTATCACATATCTCTGCTGCCCCGGGGAAAATATCCGGGTTGCTGTCGTCGCAATCCAGCGCATTATCCGCAAATCCGGCAGGTGCACTGGCCAGGCAGGTATCCAGCGACATGACATCCGAGCCAAACGCATCACCGTCCATGTCCTGATAATAGGTATATACCGGAATGTTATCATCTACCAGTCCGTTACAGTCATTGTCGATATTGTCACATATTTCAGGTGCTCCGGGATAAACGTCCGGGTTGTTGTCATCACAGTCGTCAATACTGTAAAAGCCATCCTGGTCCAGGTCCTGGTAAAAGTATTCCACTGCATAGTTAAAAGCTTCCACGCCGATCTCGGCGCCGATCAGCCGTCCGGGCATATCATCTGCCGGCGGGTGGATGCCACCCCAGATCCGGGAGAGGCTGCATTGGTCAGAGGCATCCCGGTAGGTGGCCCACTGCAGCACCAGGTCTTCGCTTGGACCATCCTCAAAAACCAGAAATTCATTTTTCGGGGCATGAAATTCACCCATGCCTCCTGGGAAGTACGGATCACCGGTCAGTAGGGTCAACAAATCGGCAGCCGCGCGGGAATACGTGGAGTGCCCGGACACATAACCGGCAAACGGAGGGGTAACAAACGACGGTCGCTGGTATGGCCACCAGTTTTCAGCCAGGATCCAGCCGCAATGGGCGATGTCGGTATCCGGGTTCTGAATATAATCCGGCCCTCTCCAGGTGAAAACCTTGATCTTGCCTACGTTTTCATAATTCGGACCTGCCAGCGAATCGGTTTCGTCTACTAGCTCGATATGCCCGGGAACCAGGGGGATGCCCCCGGGGTGGTAGGATGCCGCATCCGGATCACTGCTCTGGCCCAGGTCCGCCATTTTACGCAATGCGGAGACCGGCCGTATGTAGTCGTACCAGCCTTTAATACCCCAGGAAGTAATGGCCACGTCGTGCATGGCGCCACCCAGCATGAAATACGATTTTATATCCCATTCCAGGTCGTCCAGGATGGGCCCTTTCCCCTTGAATCGCTTTTCCAGCAAGGGGTGATCGTTGATATAATTCAAAATGGTAAACCAGTGTCCGGGTGGCGTTTCAGAGTCTGGTCCGTCGGCCCAGAATTCAGCCAGTACCCGGGCATAATCACCCCGTTTTACGATCTGCGGGGTGTAAGGTTGGCCGGTTGAAGGATTGACTGCATACCCAATCCCCGGGTCACCGCCTTCCAGCAGGTTGTAAAAGTTGCGTAATTCAGGGAAGGTCGTCGGGTAGTTCTGGATATTGCCGATAGAGGCGGGGGAGATATCCCACATGACCGTATCGTTGGGGTCCAGATGTCCGGACCAGACCGATACCAGCGAGTACCCCCATTTGTATTCCTCCGAAAGCCCGCCCACCATAGTGGTGTCCAGATAGGGTGGGGGACCGGGATCATGGTACACCCAGTAGTCAAATCCGTCCCGCTGATACACCGTCAGGTCCGTTGGTTTTAATGAAAAGGGCACCACCTGCCCCCATTCCGGGCTCAGAAAAGGTGGGGTGTTTATCGGGATCACATTCCCGCTCTGATCGATGTACACATCCAGCGTAAGTGGTTGCCAGCGGTTGGGGTCTAAAATGGTCGGATTGCCCGGAAATTTGATCACCAGGGGCGGATTGACCGGCTGGTAGTGCTGGTTGGCATAGCCGTATTGCTCAAAGGAGCCATCTTGCAGACCGAAATTGATCACACATTGCGCGATGTAATTGCCCAGCGCAGCCGGGGATCCCGTGCTGTAATCGGTAGAAGTATAGGATTTGTCGTACCCTAGTTGAGCCATCAGGTTATCGAATTCGGCATATGACGCGAGCGCATTTGGCGAATACTGAAACCGGTGCCGCAACACCCGGTATGCCGCGTACGAAATGGCTTCCTCACGGGCACCATGTATATTGGAAGGCTGCGGTATGCCATTGAATCCGCAGGAAAAGCTGCCGACGGCCTTACCCAGCAAAAAAGTCTGAACTGTACTGTCATACACCGCCCAGGCATCGTACATGGCCATGGAGGTATGGAACAGGTTGCGGGCATGAACGGTGGGCCGGGCCAGGTCCTTTCGGATGGCGTTCAACAGTACTTCGTTCCATTCACGGGCGACGGAGTACTGTTGCGAAAACGCACTGGCGCAAAACAAGACGACTAAAGCGCCTGCAAGTACAGATCGGAAGGGGAAATGCATGGGTTTGGATTGAAAGGTGCGCAGGATAAACTCCAAAGGTACGGAATCCAAAATTGCACTTGACCAATGAAAAGCGATCACCGGAATAAAAAAATCGTGGGGGCTTTTACCCAGAAGCCCCCGGACTCGCATTGGAAAAGTAAATCCGCCGTAGTTGTAGCTATAGCGAACTTTGCAGAGGAGGAGGCTAAACTGCTGCCCAGGTTAACTCAGACTATAAAAAATCTGTATTATCTTCAGGTTTGTTGCTTCAAAAGATATTACCTATTTGGTTTTTAGCCGAATATCTAATTTGAATACCTAAAACCTGTATGCTATGAAAACTTTGGGCCAGATCTCTTTTGCGTTGATGCTAATCTTTTTAGTGGGTTGTAAAGATGAAACCTTGCCTTCTCCCCTGGTTGTTCAAAATGGAAGTTGTATTACGATCAAAGCGCCTGACGGAGCAAAGGCGGGTGATCGTTTTGAAATGGATGGCGTCGTTTACACCGTTGTGGACAATAAGATGCTGGCCGAGATGGTCTTCAAGAAAGAAGACGTGTCAAAAGTTATTACCACTTTAGTGACAGACATATCAGGCTTGTTTCAATATAATATTGATTTTATACCAGATATTTCGACATGGGATGTAAGTAATGTAACAAATATGCGCGCAGCATTCAGAGGGGCCAGTTTTTTCATCAGGGATTTGTCATGCTGGGATGTGAGCCAGGTAACAAATATGGAACAAATGTTTTCCGGGGTGCGATCTTTCAATCGAGATCTTTCCGGTTGGGATGTGAGCCGGGTAACCAATATGGCAGGCATGTTTTCCGGGGCGGGATCTTTCAATAGAGACCTTTCCAACTGGGATGTGAGCCAGGTAACCAATATGGCAGGCATGTTTTCCGGGGCGCGATCTTTCAACCAGGATATTTCTGGTTGGGATGTAAGCCATGTAACCAATATGGCAGGCATGTTTTCCGGGGCGGGATCTTTCAACCAGGATCTTTCCGGTTGGGATGTAAGCCATGTAACCAATATGGAGTGCATGTTTTCCGCGGGATCTTTCAACCAGGATCTTTCTGGTTGGGATGTAAGCCATGTAACCAATATGGCAGGCATGTTTTCCGGGG
>SBHD01000329.1 GCA_006226345.1 Bacteroidota bacterium
GGAGGGCTGTTGTTTTTCCTGAAAGATTACGCTTTTGTACCCGGCCTGGTCCATATCATCGGCTTAACCATCGTCGGAGGCCTGTTGTACCTGGTCCTGCATTTTATGGCCAAAACAGAAGAAATTAACCTGATCCGTAATATGATCATACCTAAAACACTCAAATTATTTACCCGGGGGTAATACTGTGCAAAGATCTATACATACTGGACCATTATTTGCATAGAACAAATTGGTTACTCCAGTTGCCAAATAACCTTCACTAAATAGTTCTACCTGCAATATTGTTTTAATCATGAATACAAAAACTCCTTTAGTTAGCATAAGCATGGCCGTTTACCAGGCGGAGGACTCTGTCGCAGCCATCATTGAAGGCGTTCTGGCGCAGGAGGCTGATTTTGAAACTGAACTGGTGATCGGAGATGATTGTTCCCGCGACCAGACGCGTGCTATTTGTGAAGACTATGCCCAGCGTTATCCGGACCGCATTCGGCTCCTGCCTGCTACCGTAAAACTAGGCGCCAACGCCAATGCCATCCGAACACTTAGCAGTTGCCGGGGAAAATATATCGCCATATGCAACAGCGATACGCGCTGGACCGATCCTTTAAAACTGAAAAAACAAGTTGCATTCCTGGAAGCACAGCCGGATTATGGCCTCGTCTACACCGATATTGAACTGCAACCCCGGTCCGGGAGTCCGGTAAAAACCCACCAACAACGCTATCCTTCCGGCGATATTTTCCCGGAACTTCTCCAGGGCAACTTTATCCAATCCGGCACTACTGTTTTCCGTCGGGAATACCTGCCCGGCCGGTCTGTAACTACCCTGGATCAAACCATTTCAGACTACCTTCGCTGGCTCTATATAGCCGCCCGTACCAATGTCCACTTTCTGCCGGAAAAAACAGCGGTTTGCACCAGGCCTTCCGGATTACCGGTTCATGCAGCCTCAATACCCGCAACCAACCGACAGGCATTCCGAAAGGCACTGCTGCAACTCCTGCCAGCCTATACACCTTCCGCTATTCAGGCCCGGACTCCGGCAGAGCGCGAACACTTGTTTTTTAGCATCCTCTCGCTGCTGGCAGGTACGTCAGCGCCGCTCCGGTTAAAAGCCGGTGTCCTACGCACCTTGCCCCGGCACTTTCCGGGTCTGCAAAACATGGTAAAATCCGGAAAAGAAAAAATCACTGCACTACTCCCCCGCATCTCTCAAAAGCCTTTGGCAACCAACTAATTATATATGCAAATGGGGATAAGCACACAGGAAAACACGATCATCACGAATGGCCGGCCCTTCGGAACTTCCGGATCAACACCTTTGGTCAGTGTGCTCATGCTGGCCTATAATGTTGAAGATTATATCGCCGACGCAATAAACGGTGTACTGGCTCAACGTGGTGATTTCAGGATCGAACTCGTCATTGGGGAAGACTGTTCCTCCGACACGACCCTTGACATATGCCGGACGTTTGCCGAACGATATCCGGAGACGATCACTGTTATTACCGGTACAGAGAACCTGGGAATCGCCGGCAATGCCGCACGGACACTGGCGCATTGCAGTGGACAATATTTAGCGATCTGCGATAGCGATGACATCTGGGAAGATCCATTGAAATTACAGCAGCAGGTACAGTTCCTGGAAGCACAGCCGGATTACGGTTTGTCTTATTCCGATGTACGGATGATCAGCGCGGACGGAAGAGAGATCGTTGACCCAAAACACGACGAACTCCGCAATATATACGCACAAGGCAATATTTTTATCCGCCTGCTCCACGGAAATTTTATCCATAATTCCACCGCAGTTTGCCGGCGCCGGCTATTGGATAACCACCAGATCGATACGGACCGTTTTTACTATATCCACGATTATTTCATGTGGCTGCATGTCAGCCTGGTCAGCAAAGCACACTACCTGAACGCCCGGACCACAGCCTATCGCAAACATCCGGGTAATGTCACCAACTCTGAAAAAAAAGCCCGGCAGAACAGTATCAAATTTCACCAGGCACTGTTCCACTATGTGTTGGAATTTGATCGGCAGAATACCCAACGGCTGACTAAATGGGAGAAGACCTTTATCTTCCGGAAACTACTGTCTTTATTGTTCAGAAGGACAGATACACCAGGAATGAAGCAGCAGATAGCCCCCTTGCTGCCCCGGTATTTTCCGGGCCTTTCCGGGCTGTGGAACATCGCGTGGTTTTCCCCGCGGGAACTGCTGCCCCGGCTATACCAGGACCAATACATTCAAATTTGAAGAAAAGTAATACATGAAAACACTCATACTTGCCGGCGGTTACGGCTCGCGTTTAAGTGAAGAGACCGGGGTACGACCCAAACCCATGGTGGAGATCGGAGGACGACCGATCCTGTGGCACATTATGAAGATCTACGCCCATTACGGACATACCGACTTTGTCATCCTCTGCGGGTATAAGGCTTACGTGATCAAAGAATATTTTGCCCAGTATTTTCTGCACCATTCCGATGTCACCTTCGACCTGGCCAATAATACAATGGAGGTGCATAACAACGTTAGCGAACCCTGGAAAGTCACCCTCCTGGACACCGGTCTCGACACTATGACCGGCGGGCGGGTTTTACGGGCTAAGCCTTTCCTCGAACCGGGCGAACCATTTATGCTGACCTATGGCGACGGTGTATCCAATATTGATATTCAGGCGCTACTGCAATTCCACCAGAGCCACGGCAAAGGTATTACCATGACCTCTGCCCAGCCGGAAGGCCGGTTTGGAGCGTTGGATATTCAGGAAGGTGGCCAGGTCAGTAAATTCGTGGAAAAACCCAAAGGTGAAGGCGGTTGGATTAATGCAGGATTCTTTGTCTGTGAGCACAAGGTATTTGATTATATCCAGGAAGGCGACGAAACTATTTTTGAGCGTAAACCCCTGGAAAAACTCGCCAACGACGGCGAACTGTTTACCTACCAACACCACGGCTTTTGGCATCCGATGGATACCCTCCGGGATAAAATGACATTGGATAAACTCTGGCAACGTGGCGAGGCCAGGTGGAAAGTCTGGCCCTGATTATATTTACTCAAACCGTAACCTGAACGCCTGCTCGTTATCAGCAGCCAATTATGGATCTGACCGTTTTTAAAAATAAAAAAGTACTTGTCACCGGACATACCGGATTTAAAGGCGCCTGGCTGAGCATCTGGCTGGATACGCTGGGTGCAAAACTCTCCGGGCTTTCGCTCGACCCCAGGACGGAGAAAGATGTCTTCGTCCTCAGCAAAATCGGCAACCACATGCAGGATCACCGGGGGGATATCCGCGATCTGGAGACGGTCCTGAAGGTATTTGAGGCCGAACAGCCCGAAATCGTCTTTCACCTGGCGGCACAGCCGCTGGTACTGGACAGTTACCAGGACCCGGTCGGCACCTTTGCCACCAATACCCAGGGGACGGCACATATTCTGGAAGGCATACGCCGCACAGCAAGTGTGCGCGCGGCCGTAATGGTCACGACCGACAAATGCTATGAGAACAGGGAGTGGGTGTATGGCTATCGCGAAACCGACCCGATGGGCGGACATGATCCGTACAGTGCCAGTAAAGGGGCTGCAGAGCTGGTGATCGCTTCCTTCAGGCGGTCTTTCTTTTCCGCACCCGGCAATGCGGCCGTAGCCTCCGCCCGCGCAGGTAATGTAATTGGTGGTGGCGACTGGTCCGGTTTCCGGCTGGTACCCGATATTATCCGGGCTTATGAGCAAAATACGGCGTTGGAGATCCGGAGTCCGCAGGCAGTGCGTCCCTGGCAGCATGTGCTGGAACCCCTGGGTGGATACCTCCTGCTGGCGAAGCACCTGCTGGAAGCTCCGGCTGATTTTGCCGAAGGCTGGAATTTCGGCCCCCTCCCCCACTCTGTCCACCCGGTCGGGAAAGTAGCCGATGGTTTCTTTGAATATTTCCGCCAACAACAACCGGACCGTGCAATGGCGGGCTGGCGCGACGTTTCCAGCCCGGACCAGGCGCACGAGGCCGGGCTGCTGATGCTCGACATCAGTAAGGCCATGCACAAACTACACTGGAAACCGGTATTAGACTTCCGGGAGACCATTGCATTTACCGCCGAATGGTACGCCCGGTATGCCGGGACCGATGTACTCCGGCTTTGTCAGGAACAACTAAACCAATATCAGGAACTGTGGAAATCACGCAACGAAAACTAACCGGTGTATTTGAGGTCCAGCTGGCCCCTATCCGTGATGCGCGCGGCTTTTTTATGCGCAGCTTCGATGCTGCGACATTTAAAGCAGCCGGACTGGACCGTCAGTGGCTCCAGGAAAATCATTCGCGAAGTGAACAGCAGGGGATCATCCGGGGGCTGCATTTCCAGTTCCCTCCCTATGCCGAAACGAAATTGGTCCGGTGTGTACGGGGCACGGTACTGGATGTTTTTGTAGATTTGAGATTGAACTCGCCCACCTTCGGTCAATGGGACAGCATTGAACTTTCCGAGGAAAATAAAAAGATGATCTTCATCCCACGTGGATTTGCCCACGGGTTTTGCACGCTTACACCGGAAAGTGAAGTCCTGTATAAGGTCGATAATGTTTACAACCGCGAATACGAGGGCGGCCTGCTGTGGTCTGATTCCGCTATCGGGATTGACTGGCCTGTGGCAGACCCCATCCTGTCGGAAAAGGACAGCCGGAATATGACATTGAAACAATTTATCCACCAGCACGGCGGAATCCGGCTGGAACATGTGTAACCACTAATTAAGTAGCATCGATATGAATGTCCGTTTATTCAAGCCTTCGGTAGGCGAAGAGGAATTGCAAAACATCCGGGAAGCCTTCGAGCGCTCCTGGATAGGTCTGGGGCCGAATGTCAATCAATTTGAATTGGAGTGGGAAGCCTTCACCGGCGCCCGCATGGCCATAGGGGTCAACTCGGCCACAGCAGCACTGCACCTGGCCCTGGCGGCGTTCCGGTTTCCGGAGGGGAAAAAAGTACTGGTCCCCTCGCTCACCTTTGCCGCCACCGCAACGGCGATCCTGTACAACCGCCTGGTGCCGGTATTCGTAGACAGCGACCCGGTTACCCTGGGCATGAACCTGGAAGACCTGAACCGCAAATATGATCAGGATTGTGTGGCCGTAATGCCGGTCCATTATGCCGGACATCCGGTGCCGATGGAAAAACTGATGCCCTGGGCGCGTGACCGCGGTCTGAAGGTCATAGAAGATTGCGCCCATACCGCCGGGGCTATGTACCAGGGTAAAATGCTCGGTTTATGGGGCGATATCGGTTGCTACAGCTTTGAGGAAAAGAAACTGATGACTACCGGTGATGGCGGCATGATGGTGACCAACGACCCTGATCTGTTCCGTGATGTAAAGGCCATGCGCTGGGTAGGTATTGATAAAGACAATTGGAAAACCGCGCAGCAGTACACCACAGCCAACCGTGATGCCATGCACTGGTTCTATGAAATTGCGGTTTTGGGATATAAGTATAACATGAATGACCTGGCAGCTGCCATTGGACTGGCGCAGCTAAAAAAACTGCCGGCTATGAGCCGCCGCCGCTCGGAAATTATCCGCCAATACATGGATGGCCTTCGGGATGTGCCCGGGGTAACGCCGCTGCTTCCGTTCGAGCCGGAAAACTACTGCTACCAGATGTTTGGGGTACGCGCTGACCAGCGGGATGCCCTGATGATCCACCTGAAGTCCAAGGGTATTGCCACCGGCTGCCATTATACACCGTTAAGTATCCAGCCGCTTTTTGCTCCCTGGGGAAATACCTGCCCCTTTGTGGAGGCCGAATACGAGCGGTTCATCACCCTTCCCCTGCATGCTGACCTGACAGATGAGGAAGTACAGTATGTCCTGGAAGGAATAAAAGCATTCCATGCACAAACAGTTGCCTGAATTGATCATCTGGGGCGG
>SBHD01000331.1 GCA_006226345.1 Bacteroidota bacterium
CCGAGGGCTTCGGCACCGTTGAGCGTCGCCGATTTAATAACCTCCAACGGATGGAATCCGGCTTCGCGCAACAGTTCCAGTTCGCGGATGTAGGCAAAACCATACAACTGATAGATATAACCGCTGTCGGAGCCGGTGGTGACCCGGCCGCCGCGGTTTTTGTATTCGCGTACAAAGGTCATCCACAAGCGGTAGTTCTCCCGCCAGGCGACCTCCTGCTCAGTACCCCACTCGACCCAGTAACTGCCATGTGAGATCCGGCTGGGCGCATAAAAACGCCACAGTGAAGGCATGGTGTATTCCTCGTGCCATTCGGCCCGCCGGGCGCGCTGAAAGTCGCGGTTTGCTTCGTAAATATTAAAGGTCGGATCAATAGTAAAATCCAGGTTGAGCAGTTCCTGCATGACGGCATTCCAGTGATCGGAATAGGGCGGTGCAGCCTGTTTCCAGAGTTTTCCGGCCTCCTCGAAGCGGTTCTGCTCGTTCTGGTAGTTATAGTCCGGCGGATAATGCTGCACGATCCGGTCCGTAAACAGTGCTTCGGGCAGGCCATACCAGTGTTCCATCGACGTCAGGCCTGCACGGGCGGAATTCAGCACGTTCCAGCCGGCTACATCCATCTGGGCATGGTGGCAGGCGGAGCGGAGCCCGAGTTTTTTGTTTTCACCCAGTGCAGCAGCCATGATCTCCGGTGGAGCCCCAAAGAACTTGATCCCGTCGGCGCCGCGTTCGGCGTTTTCACGTACCCACTGCCGGGCTTCTTCCGGAGTGGAGGGCGACGGGTTAGCGCCCATGCCAAACACTGAATAGGCCCGGATACGCGGTGCCGTGATCTTGTTCTCCGCACTCAGGTTTTTCTCTTCAAGGACCCAGTCCAGCCCGTTTCCACAAGCCGGATCGCGGATGGTAGTGATGCCATGTCCCATCCAGAGCTTAAATACATACTCGGCGTCGGCACCCTGCTCCTTACCGCCAATATGGCCGTGCAGGTCGACGAAGCCAGGCAACAGGTACATGCCTTCGCAGTCCAGTTCATAGCCACCGGGCTCCAGTTTGGGCCGGCGGGTACTGTCGATCGGCACACCGGGATAGCCAACATTTTTAATCCGGACGATCCGGTTTTGTTCCACTACGATATCAACCGGGCCGGTGGGCGGGGCGCAGTTACCGTTGATCAGTGTAACACCGCGGATGATCAGCTGGGGAAAAGGGCCCTCCCCTTCCGCACGGGGCGGTGCTTTCTGTACCTGAGCAGCGGCCGTTGCGGTGAAAAAAAAGAGCAGGGACAGAACAGTTAAAAATCGGGTATTGTGCATGCGTAGAGCAATTGATCTTTGTTCAAAAGTGAATATTGTAGCGGTGATTTTTTTAACCGCAGAGACGCAAAGACGCGGAGATCAACACTCCGCGTCTTTGCGTCTCTCTGCGGTGAAAAAAACCGCCATTGCCAGTACGACCAAAAGTAAAACAAAATTCAAAAACGCTAGTCCGCTCCCGCCTCCGGCATCCAAACTTCACGTAAACCTTTGGGAATCTCAAAATTGCGTTGTTTGTATTCATCAAAATACCGCACCATACGCTGCATTACCTGCTGGCTCAACATATCCAGAAAAACCCGAAGGGGCTGCTGCACCCTGTCTTCCAGCCGTTCACCCAGGTTAAATGCAACACGGATAAAATGCGGTAATGCCAGACCAAGACAACCTACCGGTGGCGCCACTCCCAGCATAGCCGCCCGATCTGGGCCAATCAGATGCCGGGTCAGCAGTGCCGGAATATTATGAAACTCTTCAGGTGTGATCGCATGCGCAAACCGGATCAGCGCCTGCATCAGCAGCTTCCCGTCTTCCGAAGGTGCCGACTGGCGCAGCAGGATATACTCCATTAGTGCCCGCGCTTCCAGGCGGTTTTTGGGCAACAGGTCGACATCGATACCCAACACATGTCCGATGGCCGTCCAGGTGTGCAGGTAGGCTTCCAGGCGCGCCGGCTCTTCTTTGATCTGGAATGTATCGAGCGCATCGGTCAGGGCCACGCTGAAGGTCATGAGCGTAAGCGCCATATCTTCCTGGTTGATCGGCAATCCCCAGGCTTCTGCATCCCAGGCTGCGTCGTGCTGCACAAAATACCGGATCGCAGCATGAATAAGGCGGATCTTCTGGATGGCCCGGATTCCGGGACCGCCAGGCTGGAGGGCTTCCGGCGCCATTACCGTGAGCAAAAACTGCCCTGTCTCGGCAATCCGGCGGGTAAAGATCTCCTGCTTGTCCGCCTGGTGGGTAAGCCTGCCGGTCCGGATCAGTACCTTAGCGCCCCGGGCATCAGTATACAGGAGCGGCAGGGATTTGTAATACAAAAAGATCAGGAACTTGGGTCCGTGGTCAAGAAACAACGCATTGGCTTGCCGGATCTGCGCCCAGTCTGCCCAATCCGGCAGCCGGTCGGTAGCCGACCAGTATTCCTGCAGGCTGGCCGGCAGGCTTTCGATCGGCATTTCGATCTGGCGGATGAGCCGGTCAAACAGGTTGCGGGCCTCGGCGGGACCTTTCTCTTCGACAAGACGGCGTAAGGCCCCGTCCGCAAGCGGATCGGTAATCTGCCGGTAGTGATCGAGATTGATACTGGTCATGACAGTGGTGGTTAGCGCTACGTATGGAGTATACAAGTGTACGGAAAATTACCAGTTTCCCGGCACCATGATGTCAATCATCCGGCTGCATTTTTTTAGGAGAATAGCTCGCTCCGGGACTATCTTTGGAACACGTTCCGGTTTTGTTTACCTGTAAACTACTTGTGCTGATGGCCCAACCCGACGTTTTACACCGCATGGACCAACATATCGGACGTTGGCAGCCCGGTGCCGACGGAAAGGCGATTTTCCTCCGGTGTTACCGCACCATGACCCATAATATGCTGACCGCCCTGGACCGGGGCGCTTTTAGCAATGCAGGTTGGACCGACCTGCTGCTCCACCACTTTGCCGAGTATTATTTCCGGGCGTTGGCTGCCTATGAGCAGCAGACGCCGGGACTCCCGGTCGTCTGGCGTTTTGCTTTTGATGCAGCCAATCAGGATGGGATCGCACCTATACAAAAGCTTTTGCTAGGGGTAAATGCGCACATCAACTTCGATCTGGTGCTCACCCTGCACGACCTGTTGCGGACGGATTGGCCGGGGCTGCCGGATAACAGGCGCATGTCCTATTACTCCGACTATTGTTTTGTAAACCAGATCATCGGGGAGACCATAGATACCGTACAGGATCAGATCCTGGAGCCCATACAACCTTCCATGCAACTGGTAGACGACCTGATGGGCCGGGTAGATGAGTGGCTGATCAGCCGGTTGATCACACATTGGCGCGACAAGGTCTGGCAAAACGCCGAGGCCCTATTGGAGGCCGGTAATGGCAACGCCCGGGACCGGGTAGTGGCGGCAGTGGAAAACCGTGCCCTGCGCCGTGCAGAAGCACTTTCCGGGAAAAACTGGCCCCTGAGTATCAGCGATATTTTGTAGCGATTAGGCAGTTTCCGTTTCTTCAGGCGTGACCAGCCGCTTGATCCGGATCTGCATGGCCGCAAAAAACAAGGTCATGAGCGGGCTCAGATAGTTAAATACCGCATACACAAAATAGTCTGTCACGCTCACACCCAGCACTTTCGACTGGTATGCCCCGCAGGTGTTCCAGGGCACCAGTACCGAGGTCACCGTACCGGAATCTTCCAGGGTCCGGCTCAGGTTCTCCGGCGCCAGCCCGCGTTTTTCATAAGCTTTGGCAAACATTTTACCCGGCACTACAATGGCCAGATACTGATCGGAAGCCGTGACGTTCAGGGTAATACAACTCGTTACCGTGCTGGCAAAAAGCCCGAACAGGCTGTGCGCCATGCTCAGCAGCGTACTGCTGATCCGTGCCAGGGCTCCGATCGCTTCCATGACACCGCCGAACACCATGGCACACATGATCAGCCATACGGTGCCGAGCATACCGGCCATTCCACCGGAGGAGAACAGATCGTTGAGCGTTGGATCGTTGGTCTCTACTGCAGTATCCACCGTCATGGCATTCATCACGCCCTGGTATGCTGATTGAAACGTCAGGGTTTCTGCCCCCCCCAGGCGGGCAACAACATCCGGCTGAAAAATAACGGCAAAAACTCCGCCCAGAAGCGCTCCGATGAGCAGGGCAATGATCGGCCGTGTTTTACGAATGATCAGCAAGATCACTGCCAGCGGCACCAGCATCAGCCAGCCGCTGATGTAAAACGTACTTTCAATGGCCTCCAGGATCACATGGGTATCCGCAACGCCGGTAGCATCCTGGGTCAGGCCCAGCACAATAAACACCAGCAGCGTGATCGTATAGGTAGGCACCGTTGTCAGGGTCATGTACCGGATATGGCTGAACAGTTCTCCTCCCGCCATAGCCGGCGCCAGATTGGTCGTATCGGAGAGCGGGGACATCTTATCGCCAAAATAGGCGCCCGACAGGACCGCTCCGGCAACCATGCCGGACGGAATCCCCAGTGCCTGTCCGATCCCGATCAGCGCGATACCCACGGTAGCAGAGGTGGTCCACGAACTGCCCGTCGCCAGTGAGATCACCGAACAGACGATCACCGTCACCGGTAAAAATATGGTCGGGTTGAGCAATTTGATCCCGCCATAGATCAGGGTAGGGATCACGCCGCTCATCAGCCAGGTGCCAGCCAGGGCGCCGACCAACAGGAGGATAATAATCGCTTCTGTAGTGGATTTGAAGTTATTGGATACCTCTTCTATCATCTGCCGGTAGCTCACGCCATTCCGGAATCCAACTACGGCTGCTACAGCACCGCCCAGCAACAGGATAAACTGGTTGGAGCCGCTGAGCGCATCGTCTCCGTACACCATTACGTTGTAGGCCAGCAGGGCGATCAACACCAGTACAGGCACAAGTGCTTCCCAGATGCTGAGTTCTTTATTCCGGATGATCTTGGTATCTTTCATGACAGGCAGGTTGTTTTGTCGAAGGGCCAAATGTAGGAATAATTGGCTGGCCCGCACCGCAACCACCTGCCAAATAGCCCGGTCGGGCAAAAGTGCCCGAAACAAGCCGTAAATCCGGTATTTTCGGAAATTTCCGCCGCAGGTTCCGCGGCAAACAAGCAAATAATGTTTACCTTGAGTGGCTGGTTTTCAGCTCCGGCAACCCGCAAACAGCCTCTAAAGCCATTCTGCACAATTATTCCGGTATGAACCTACGCGACGCCGCCAAATCATCCGAAACCAAGGTATCCTCCGAAGCCCTGAAGCTCAGCGCTTTTGTCAAAGACCCGACCAACAACCTGCTGGACCGGCTTGCCGCTTATGAGGATATTATGAACCTCGAGGTCGGCGATACCGGCCTGACCCGCTCCCGGGCCCTCGAACGGGAATACGACCTCCGGCAACTTTTCCTGAAGTTTGAAGGTGACAACCCTTCCGGCACCCAGAAAGACCGGATCGCCTTTGCCCAGGTATACGATGCCCTGCGGCGTGGTTTTGACGAGATCTGCCTGGCTACCTGCGGCAACTATGGCGTCGCTGTCGCCCTGGCCGCCAACCTCGCCGGCTTGCGGTGCAACATCTACATCCCCGAACAATACCACACCGAACGGGTCCGGGAAATGGAAGACCTGGAAGCCCGGATCGGCCGCCTGCCAGGCAGCTATGAAGATGCCGTTACGGCCAGCAGCACGATGGCTGTCAAAAAAGAATGGTACGATGCCAATCCGGGGGGCAACAATACGCCGATCCAGATCGCCGCCTATTCGGAGATCGCCTTCGAGATCTATGACCAATTGCGCGATGCCCCCCGGGTTTGTGCAGTCCCGGTGTCCAACGGCACCCTGCTGGCTGGTATCTACCGGGGATTCGTTTCGCTGTACAAACGGGGCAAGACATCGCGCATCCCCCGCATGGTGGGTGCCTCTTCCACCTTTAAAAATCCAATCGTGTATTCGTTCAAAAAGGCGCTAGACCATTGTATAGACCTGCGCCCGGAAAAGATAAAGGAAACCAAGACCAACGAGCCCCTGATCAACTGGCATAGTTTCGACGGTGAGGAAGCCCTGGCTGCCTTGCGGGATTCCAACGGTAAAGCCTTTAATATCAGTGATAAAAGTATGCTGGCGATGAGTAGTTTTCTCTCCAGAAAAGAAGGCCTGCGGGCGCTGCCGGCTTCCACGGCCGGACTGGCGGGACTGCTGAAATGGCACGAGGAAACGCCGTTTGAAGCCGACCGGTATGTGGCCATTATCACCGCAAGGCACTGATCCTGGGTTACTATTCAACAGATCAGCGTATCAACAAATCAACGAATCAACAAATCAACATCCCAACACCATGCGTCAAATTCTGGATGGTCCGGCCCTCGTCTATTGCGAGGGGGCTTTCAATACCCCCAATGGAAAAACCGCCCATGGCCTCGTCCGCTTTACCGAACGGTACGATGTGCTGGGTGTTATCGACAGCCGGTATGCCGGCAAAGACAGTGGAAATGTACTGGACAACAAGGCCAATGGCATCCCACTGTTCAAAGATTTTGACTCGGCCCTCCAGCAGCTCACCGGACAAGGCCGCAAACCGGCATACTTCGTGATCGGCCTGGCGCCCGACGGCGGGCGATTGCCGGCTGAAGCAAAAGCCGTGATCTGCAAAGCCCTGGCAAAAGGCCTCCATGTGGACTCCGGGCTGCATGATTTCCTGACCAATGACCCGGAACTGGTCGCACTTGCCAAAACCAATAACTGCCGTATCCGGGACGTCCGCAAAACACCCGACCGTGATCAGCTGCATTTCTTTACCGGCGCTATCGAACAGGTCGATTGCCTGAAACTGGCTGTTCTGGGTACGGATTCGGCCATTGGGAAACGGACTACCGCATGGCTGCTGGTACACGGCTTTAATCAGGCCGGGTACAAAGCACAGATGATCGGTACCGGCCAAACCGCCTGGATGCAGGGCGCCAAGTATTCCATGATCATGGACAGTTGCATCAACGATTTTGTTTCCGGAGAGATCGAACACGCCGTAGTCAGCGCCTGGGAGCATGAAAAACCCGACGTGATCGTGATCGAAGGCCAGGGTAGCCTGATGAACCCGGCTTACCCGGGCGGCTTCGAGATCCTGGCCGCCGGACGGCCCGACTACGTTATCCTGCAGCATGCCCCCAAACGGGTGGAATACGACGGATTCCCCGGCTATAAACTGCATTCATTGCAGGAGCAGATCAATGCAATTAAGGTGATCTCCGGAAAATCCGTCGTCGCTGTTACGCTCAACCATGAGAATATGACCCGCGAGGAAATCGTGCCGGCCTGCCGGAAAATCACACAGGAAACCGGGCTGCCGTGCTATGACGTGCTGGTCTACGGTGTGCAGGACCTCATACGCCTCCTGGAGCCTAAACTGCAGAAGTGATGCCGACCCTTACCGACCTGGTGGTTTTCGATCGCCTGCTGGTACACGAGTTACGGGTAGAGCCCAGACGTGTCCAGGCAAACTATACCCTGTCCAGGCCCAATGGCCCGGCTGTCAGCACTACGCTGACCTACTCGTACATCGAACCTTTTTTTCATCCCCGTGATCCGCATGATGTCAACCTGGCATCCATGATGGTAGCGCAGGTAGCCCTTAATTACGGCTTGTTCTGCCGGGAGATCGTTTTTGACGGCATATACGATGCTGCCGACCGGCGGTTTATCCTGGATATGCTGGAGAACACGAGCCGGGAGATCTACGTCAACAAGATCCTGGCGCCGAACGAATTTCTGATCCCGCCTTTTGACCAAATGCCGGTGGAGCACCCGAAACGGTATACTGCAGCGCAGGTATCGTTTGTGAACACCACCTTTCCGGACCTGGTGCTGACACCGGAACAGGCAAGTCCGGACAACGGGCGTTTCGCCATCCTGAGCAGTGGCGGTAAAGACAGCCTGCTGACCTATGGCCTTGTCAATGAACTTTTCGAAGCACACCCGGTGTTCATCAATGAATCCGGACGACATTGGTATACCGCTTATAATGCTTACCAGTATTTCAAGGAAAAAGAGCCCAATACCGTCAAACCCTGGTGCAACAGCGATCGCGTCTTCAACTGGATGGTCCGGCACATGCCGTTCATCAAACCTAATTTTCAGCAGATCCGCGCCGATATGTACCCGATCCGGCTCTGGACGGTGGCTGTGTTCCTGTTCGGTGTATTGCCGGTGGCCCGCAAACGGAATATCCGCCATATCCTGATCGGAAATGAGTATGATACCACAATCAGCCAGCAGTACCAGGGTATTAGCCACTATGCATCATTGTACGACCAATCGTGGTACTTCGACAATGCCCTGACCCGGTACTACCGGAAAAAAGGCTGGAACTTTTACCAGTACTCGCTCCTCCGCAGCCTGTCCGAACTCCTGATCCTGAAGGTCCTGGTCAAACGGTACCCCGAACTGCAGCGCCACCAGGTTTCCTGCCATGCCGCGCACAAATCTGGCGACCGGATGCTACCTTGCGGCCGCTGTGAAAAATGCAGGCGGATCGTGGGTATGTTGAAAGCACTGGACGAGGATCCCAAACGGTGCGGGTATACCGACGATCAGATCACCGCCTGCTTAAAGGCATTAGGTACAAAAAAGATCAAACAATTGGGCTCCGACGCCCAGCACCTGCACTTTTTGCTGCGTACCAAGAACCTTATTGATCCGATGGAAATCAATGCCCGGAAGGCCCATGCGCATCCGGAAATACTGGCGCTCCGTTTTGACCACGAGCGCAGCCGGTTGCGCGACCTGCCGGAAGCAGTGCGTGCGCCTTTTTTCCGGATCGTACAACAATATGCCGAAGGCAGCGTCCGGCTGGAAAACCGGCAATGGTGTGATTTTCCGCTGGACAAAACGGCAATGGCCGTTCCTTATTTCTTAAACGAACCTAACCATGCAGCAACAAAAGAAAAAAGCGACGCATCTCTGGGAAGAGATGACCTGGGTTGAGATAGAGGCTTACCTGAAAGAAGTAGACACCGTACTGCTGCCCTGCGGTGCAATCGAACAACACGGGCCGCACCTGCCGGTCGATGTCGATTATTTCGATGCCCGATACCTGGCCGAACAGGTTGCCGAACGGTGCTCCGACCCCAAGCCCCTGGTACTTCCGGCGATCCCGTACGGCGTATCCTACCACCACGAAGACTTCAAGGGTACCCTGAGTGTCACCAACAACAGCCTGGCGGCATTTATCTATGATATCGGCATGAGCCTGGCCAAAAACGGCGTAAAAAAGATCATTATCATCAACGGCCATGGCGACAATGCTCCAACGCTGGGTTTTGCCGCCCAGACCATCAACCGCGATGCCAAGATATTTGTGTGCGTAGAGACCGGCGAGACCAGCGATGTTGATATTTATAACATGATCGATACGCCCAACGATATTCACGCCGGCGAGATCGAAACCAGCACAACACTGGCCATCCGCCCTGAATTGGTGGATATGAGCAAGGCGGTAAATCAAACCATGAAATTCGGCAGTATTTTCCTGGACTTCGACGGCGAGCGGGGCGTGAACTGGTATGTGCGGACCAGCAAGATCTCCGAAAGCGGCGTTATGGGCGACGCGACCAAGGCAACTGCCGAAAAAGGCCGGGAAATGTGGGAAGTAATGATCAGCCACCTGGTCAAATTCGTCGATTTCGTCAAATCCACTTCCCTGGAGCGCTTACATCAACACCGGTATTGATCGCCACAGGCCTGATAAACGATGAAGATCGTCCGTGTCTCCTTCGAAAGGCTGGATCTCGAACTCACCCAGCCATACACCATCGCTTATGAGACCATTAGCGAGGCGACCAATTTTATTCTCCGTATCGAAACCGATGCCGGACTGGCTGGCTGGGGCTGTGCTGCGCCGGACCCGGTGGTGACCAATGAAACACCGGCAGACGTGGAAGCCGCCATCCGGGATGTGATCCAGCCTGCACTAACCGGCGCCAACCCGCTGCATTATGTACGGATCCTTCACGAATTGAAAGCCGCACTCAGCAGCAGTTCGTCCGCACTGGCCATGGTCGACATGGCACTTTTTGACCTCCTTGCCCGAAAAGCCGGAATACCGCTGTACCAACTGCTGGGTGGCTACCGCCATGCCATACCAACCAGTATCACCATCGGTATCCTGTCAGTAGTCGATACAATGAAAATGGCTGCACGGTATGTCCGGGAAGGCTTCTTTATCCTGAAATTAAAAGGTGGCCTGAACGTAGAAGAAGACATCGAAAAGATCCACCTCCTCCGGAAGAAATACCCGCAGATCATCCTCCGCTTCGACGGCAACCAGGGCTATTCGGTGGAAGAAGCCGTTTATTTTTACAAAGCCACCAAAGCCGCAGGCGTGGAGATCTTCGAACAACCCCTGAGTATCGACCAGGAAAAACTGATCGCTGCCGTTACCGGCCAGGTTTCGATACCGGTAATGGCTGATGAAAGCCTTAAGTCCCTTAAAGACGTACACCGGCTGGTCAAACACGACAGTATCGATATGGTCAATGTAAAACTGATGAAAGTCGGCGGGATATGGGAAGGCATGCATATCAACTCCGTAGCCAAGGCGGCTGATATGGAGGTCATGGTCGGCTGTATCGATGAATGCGCCCTGGGGATCGCTGCGGGATTGCATTTTGCGCTGAGCCGGCCCAATGTGGAATATGCCGACCTCGACGGGCACATTGACTTCAAAGACGATCCCTTCCTGGGGTTGTTCAGCCTGGAAAAAGGCATCCTTACGCCTTCGGATGAACCGGGACTTGGAAAAGTGCCGAAAATGCATTGATGTTGGGAAGATTAACTCGTCCTTCGACTCGCAGTTGAAGGACGAGCAGGAATAGTATAGCTGTCACCAATGCCGTATTAGGAGGTGGTACTGAAAGGCTAGATACCGGTATTTGCAGTCCTACCGTGAACCGGATTTTAGCCAGAGTTAAAGGAGGATTTTGGGGATGAAAACAGGTTAAAAAGGAGCATAACAAAACCAAAACGTTTAACTCAAACAGCCTTTAAGGCGGCGACTTTTTACTTTTACCTGAAAAACAGCATGGCATACCTTCCCGCTTCTTCCCGATACCAACATATGACCTACCGGCGCTGTGGTCGCAGCGGGCTGCAACTGCCGGCCGTTTCCCTGGGCCTCTGGCACAACTTCGGCCATGTGGATGTCCAGGAAAACTGCCGGGATATGTTGCGCCTGGCTTTCGATGCCGGCATCACGCACTTCGACCTGGCCAACAACTACGGCCCGCCCCCCGGCTCAGCAGAGGAGAATTTCGGGCGTTTTCTCCGGACCGACTTTCGCGCCTACCGCGACGAACTGATCATTTCCACCAAAGCCGGATACCGGATGTGGGACGGTCCGTACGGTGAATGGGGCTCCAAAAAATACCTGGTAGCCAGCCTGGATCAGAGCCTGCGGCGCATGGGCCTCGACTATGTCGATATTTTCTACAGCCACCGCCCCGATCCGCACACGCCACTGGAGGAAACCATGGCGGCGCTCGACCTCATCGTTCGGCAGGGCAAAGCGCTGTACGTTGGTATATCCAATTATTCGGCCGAACAAACCACCGAGGCCTGCCGGATACTCCGGTCGCTTGGCACGCCCTGCCTGATCCACCAGCCCAAATACTCCATGTTCGTCCGGGAAGCAGAAGATGGACTGCTCGATGTACTGGAACAGGAGGGCGTCGGCTGTATCCCGTTTTCCCCACTAGCGCAGGGTTTGCTGACCGACAAATACCTGAACGGCATCCCCCGGGACTCCCGGGCGGCCAAACCGCACGGTTTTCTGAAAGAAAGCGAGGTATCCGAAAATCGCGTACAACAGATCCGGCAGTTGCATGCCCTTGCCCTACAACGCGGCCAAAGCCTGGCCCAAATGGCCCTTTCCTGGGTGTTACGCGATCCGCGGATCACCTCCGTGCTCATTGGCGCAAGCCGGCCGGAACAGCTGGCCGACTCGCTGCGCTGCCTGGAACAGCTTGCTCTCGGGCAGGACGAACTCCTGCAGATTGAATCTGTCCTGGCATCTGATTCATAACCCAAATCATTCCCCGTCATGCTGCTAAAAGCTTTTGCGCCGGCCTTTTGCTGGCTGCTGATCATCGTTTATTTATCCACGCAGGGAACCATCCCGACGCCACAGTTCAACCTGTTCCAGATGGATAAATTCGCCCATGCCGCCGCCTATGGCCTGCTGAGCGTATTGATCCTCTGGGGACTGGTCCGGACACACCGCGACCGGAGGTTCCCGGTTCTTGCCGGGATACTGACGTTCCTGTTCGCGTCCGGCTTTGGGGCACTAATGGAAGTGGTGCAATACAAGTATTTTCCCGGCCGTTTTTTTGAATACGACGATATGCTGGCCAATGCCATCGGAGCTGTGTTGGGTTGGCTTATCTTTGCCTGGGCACTGGAAAAACCATTTTTCCAACGGGTCCGGAATTTTTAACCCACTCCTGCTTTATACATATGGCATTGATCATTCCCTGTCGCGATAAATCCCCCGAATTTGGCAACGATTGTTTCCTGGCTGAAAATGCCACGATAATTGGTGATGTGGTTATGGGAGACGGTTGTTCGGTCTGGTTTCAGGCGGTCGTCCGCGGCGACGTCAACTTTATCCGGGTCGGCAACAATGTCAATATCCAGGACGGTGCGATCATCCACGGCACCTACCAGAAGTGCGGCACCACTATCGGCAACAACGTCAGTATCGGTCACCGGGCCATTGTACACGGCTGCACGCTGCACGACAACGTATTGGTCGGCATGGGTGCGATCATTATGGATCAGGCTGTTGTAGAGGAGAACTGCCTCATTGCCGCCGGTGCGATCGTTTTGGAAAACACGGTATGCAAAACAGGCGGCGTCTATGCAGGCGTGCCGGCCAAACGCGTGAAGGAACTTACCCCGGAGTTGTTCAAAGGCCAGATCGAACGCATTGCCAACAATTACCAATTTTATTCCAGCTGGTTTAAATAACCGGTCACCATTGCACAGCCGATGTGGTTGCCGACACACTCACGCCATTGGATTTGACGAGCGTGACGGTAAAGCGGAAGGGAACGCCAAGGCTGTCCGGAGTGGCTTCGCTCCGTAACAAAAACCCCGGTCCGTAGGGGAAAAACCCATAATCCCAGTACTGCAGCTGACTGATCTGATGCGGCTCATATTTAGGGAATTCCGTGTGTACTCCTGTGAGTTGAAACAAGTGGTTCAGGCTGGCTCCGGCAGGCAGACTGTCCTTAAACGACCGATCAGCTGTGATCGTCAATTCCGTGACCGGATATTTCGGGCCCCGTTCGCCATTTTCCTCGCAGGTACAACCCCAGGCCGTTGGTGTCAGTTGCCAGGCTGGTTGCACACAGGCCAGATATTCCAGGCTGTCAGGGGCAACCAGTATCTCCAGCGGTTGTTGGTTGCCGGGGTCCGGTGCCGTGGTTTCGGTCTGCAGGGTAAAAAAATCAAAATACGGGATCACATGGTTGCACTGACAAAGCAAACAGGCGTCGAGTATGTGTATGCCGGCCAGGAAAAGCAGCAGGATAATTATTTTTTTCATCGTGACTTTTTTCGCTTGACGCAGCAAAAGGCCTGAAGGTTGGGGCGGCCCCGGTCAATCAGGTAGATGATTCCTCCTACCCGCCGTTCCACATATTGCAGGTGATCAGCCAATCGTCATTTTCCTGCCGTTCGAAAACCATAAGCCGGTTGTGCCGAACGGCGGCCTGCTCAGTAACCGCGCCATCTTTTTCCCAGGTAAAAGAAAGCGTGGAGGTACCCCGGATATACGCCAGGTTGCCATCCAGCCGGATCTCATCGAGGGTATGATCAAACTGTGTGATCTGAAGCCCGGAGCCATCATCGGGAAACCAGTGCTGCCGGATCGCAACCGCACCGCTTACCGGCGACATACCCGGCGGCATCAACACGGCATCCGGTGTCATCTGCGCCATAAGTACGGCGCTGTCCGAGCGCATCCAGGCATCAAAATAGGTCTCGTAGGCCGCTTTCACCTTTGTCATGGCCCGTTGATAAGTGCCTCCCGGCCGCGGCCCCAAATTGCGCCAGCGCTGGTCTACCATCGGGCCGGTCTTGCGGCCACCCAACAAGTGCATGTGAATATGGAACGCCGACTGACCGGAATCCTCGTTGGTGTTAATAGCCAGCCGGTAGCCGGTTTCGGCCACCCCCTTTTCCCGGGCAATCTGCTGAGCGGCAAAAAACATCCGGGCAATAATGGCAGTGTCAGCCTCGGTCAGGTCATTGATCGTGGGGATTCGCTTGCGTGGTACGATCAGTACATGTACCGGTGCCTGGGGGGCAAAGGAGTTCATCGCCACTACCAGGTCGTCCTGATAGGCGATCCGTTCCGGAAATTCGCCGTCGATCTCCTTTTGAAACGGCGAAGGGCCAGCCAGCTGCTTTTCCTTGCGCATTTGATACTCCAGGCTCTGTGCATCCGCCAACGCGGGCAACAGTCCCACAACCAGGAACGTGAATAAAAAGTGGTTAATCATCCGCAAACTGCGGGAAAGTCCAGTATTAGGTTTCATTGTCTGAATGGTTTAAGCAGGTGCCCCGGCAGACACGTTCAACTCAACAGTTAAACTACCCTGCCGCTACTTCCGGGCCAGATATACCCCGCCCAGGATCACGGCCGTGCCGGCCAGGTCGGTCAGGCCGACCACTTCGCCGTCCAGGGCCCCAAGAATGATCGCAGCAATTGGAAGCAGGTAGGTAACGGAGGTAGCAAAGATAGCACTGGTGCGCTGCAACAACCAGAAATACAGGATAGAGCCACCGACGGTGCCCAGTGCAGCAAGATAAAAAATATACCCAAGTCCTTCCCAGCCGGCCGGATGTTGGGCCGTTACTGACCAGGCATCGGACCAGACCAGGCCACCGACAAACAGCCAGCCGGTAAGCAGAAAAGCGGATGAAGCAATGGCCGCCGGATGCTGATCGCGCAGATATTGGTTCAGGATATTGGCATTGATGGCATAACAGAGCGCCGCCAAACCGCACAAAGTGGCATAAAAGGCGTTCCCGCTTACCCCACTGCTGCTGTTGTACAGGATAAGGATAGTGGCCCCGGCCAGTCCCATGACCACGCCCAGCAGTTTGTCCTTTTGCAGGGTCATCTGAAAAAAAGTAACGCCCAACAACAAGGTGAACAACGGCGTCAGTGCATTCAATACGCCCGCCAGGCTGCTACTGACGTGTTGTTGTGCCACAGCGTACAGAAAATTGGGAAAGGCAGAGCCAAAAAAAGCCACACCGACCAGAGGCTTCCAGCGTTTCCAGTCAATTTTTGGCCAGAAAACAGCCACTACCGGCAGGTAAATGGCTAAAGCCAGGACCATCCGCCACATGGCCATCTGAAGCGGATCATAAACCGCAACCGAACGTTTTATGAATAGAAACGAAGCACCCCAGATCAGTGCAAGCAGTAGTAAAATGAACCAATCCAGAACGGCGGGCGGGCGGTTTGACATAAGACAGAAACGGATCATATGGTTATCCGGAACGACGGCATACGACGCCACAAAGGAACACAAGAGCCCTGGTTTAGTTTTAAAAATTTTATTCCCCGACCGTAAACTGCATCTTTGCACCTGCACTATCAACAGATCTTTCCTTTCACTATGCTCAAGTACCTGCCGCTTCTGGTTCTATCCTGTCTAATATACCCATTCCGTTCCAGCGCTCAAACCCCATCAGCACCGCCCAAGCTCATCATCGGTATCGTGGTGGATCAAATGCGGTACGACTACCTGTACCGGTACCAGTCAAAATACGGAACAGGTGGATTCAAGCGTCTGCTCCGGGAAGGCTATTCCTGTGAAAATACCCATTACAATTATGCCCCCACCTATACCGGACCGGGCCATGCAGCCATTTATACAGGCGCCCCTCCTTCTGTCAATGGCATCATCGCCAATGAGTGGTATGACCGGGAATGGGGTACAAAACGCTATGTAACCACCGATCCAACTGTGGCCCCTGTCGGTACCGACGCCCAACGCGCCGGCCAGCACTCCCCGCGGGTCCTGCTCAGTTCAACAGTGGGTGACGAACTCCGGCTGTTCAATAATTTTCGCTCCAAGGTAGTCGGCATCTGCCTCAAAGACCGGGGAAGTATCCTTCCAGCCGGCCATTTCCCGAACGCCGCCTACTGGTTTGACGACAAAACCGGCAACTGGATCACGTCTTCCTACTATACCGATTCCACCGCCCTGCCGCTGTGGGTTCAGGACTTCAACGCCCAACGGCTGCCGGACCTGTATCTGTCGCGCCCCTGGGATAAAGCCCTGCCAGGGCCTTACGAGGAAAGCTTTGAAGAATGGGACAAATACGATGATGGTCAGTACCTGACCATTCCCGAAAACTTCCCCTACAACCTGCCGGAGATCAAGAAAAAGCTCGGGTATACCCTCCTCCGCTTTACGCCCTCCGGGAATACCTTCACCGTAGATTTTGCTCTGGAAGCCATTGATAAGATGGAATTGGGAGCCGATGAATACCCCGACCTGCTTTGTCTGAGCTTTTCCAGTCCTGACTATTGCGGGCACCAATTCGGCATACATTCCGAAGAGACGGAAGATATGTACCTCCGGCTCGATGGGCAGATCACCCGGCTGTTGAAAGCACTTGATGACAAGTTTGGCAAGAATAACGTGCTGGTATTCCTGACAGCCGACCACGGCGCTGCCGAAACACCCGAGCACCTGAAATACCTGCAGGTACCCGCCGGCGTGTTTCCGCAGGAACAACTCGGTGATTCCCTGAACCTGCTACTGGCCAACCGTATCGGCCGTCCGGGACAATATGTGCTGGATACCCGAAACCAGCAGGTGTGGCTCAACCGGGAGGCCCTGCAGCGCGCAAAATATTCGGAGCGAGAAGCCGGCATCCTGGTGGTGAACTACCTCCGCCGTCAGCCCGGCGTGTATGACGCCCACCGAACCGAAGACTGGATGCATCTGCCTGTTGATTATCCGTTTGCAGCGGAGATCCGCCGCGGCTTTCACCCCAGGCGTACCGGCGATATTATTTTCACCCTGGAACCGTTCTGGCACTCCGGCGACCGGTCGTTTGCCCTTGGCGGCACCACCCACGGCTCTGCCTATGCTTATGATACCCATGTACCCCTGATCTGGTACGGGTGGCAAATACCCGCCGGCAGCTCCTTTGCACCGGTAAACATTACCGATATTGCGCCCACCCTGACAGCAATGCTACGCATTATGGAGCCCAACGGCGCTTCCGGACAGGTGATCCAGGCGCTGCTCCGGTAAGGATATCCCCCAACTTAACACGAAATGAACCAGCCATAAAAATGGAAGAGATCAATAAAACAGAGATCCGCACCCTGATCGAAGCAGAGATCCGAAAAACAGAGGTCAAGATCGAAGGCTATGAAGAAATGGCTGCGCCAGTAACCCCCGATAGTGCGATCGGCCGTGTTTCGCGTATGGATGCCATCGTCAATAAGAGCATATTCGAAACCAGCCTGCAACGGGCAAAAGAAAAACTAAGCCAGCTACAGATCATGCTGGGCCGGCTCGACGAACCTGATTTCGGCCGTTGTGCCAATTGTGGCCTACCAATACCAGTCAAACGCATCGTGCTGATGCCGCAGTCCAAATTTTGTGTAAAGTGCTCGGCCTGATCGGTATCAATCCGTTGGCTTCAGGATCTGTACGCCGTGTCCGCCGGTAAATTTTGGCTTCCAGGTCTCTGCAATGGCATATGCCCGGAATTTGGCATCGTCGGCCACAGGCCCCGCAAACAGATCGTCCACCGTGCCCTGAAAAAGCATCAGCCAGCGGTCAAAATGATCGGCGGTAAGGGGATGAAGGCGGTGCAGGTCGAAATGTTTTTCAATGGGATTGCCCTGGTAGTTTTTCCCCTGGAGCAGCAGAAATTCCCAGAAATTATACATCACCGGTAAATGTTTCGGCCAGTCGACCTGTACGATCTCGGTAAAAATATACCCAATGACAGGGTCGGCTTTCACCTTGTCGTAAAAACGATCGACCAGTTGCTCTATGTCGGACCGGAACGTAATATCCGGTTTGGCAGGTTGCTGTTTGTGCGTATCCATATCCAAGATTTTACAGAGCGCAGGAACGGCGTGGAAACCGGCACTCCGGCAGCAAAGATATTTACCTGCCTGCAGATGTAAGTCCCCGACATCTGCTACCTTTACCCGTCTGCAACAGATCGCCATCCGTTTATGCACAGTTTAGCGTCGCTTCTATCCAAACTAACGACATATTCGTCCCAAAACCCGTTTCCCGCAACGCCGGCTGAATTGTACGAACCCTGCGATTACATCCTGACCCTGGGTGGCAAACGCCTTCGGCCGGCATTGCTCCTGATGGCCTGTGAATTGTTCTCCGACGAGGTAGAACCTGCGCTTCCGGCCGCCTGGGCGGTAGAGTTGTTCCACAATTTCTCCCTGATGCATGATGACATCATGGATGCCGCACCCCTGCGGCGCGGAAAACCGACGGTACACACCCGCTGGAATACGACAACGGGCATCCTCAGCGGTGATGTTATGCTGATCTACGCATACAAATCCCTCGCAGCGGCCGGCGCGCCCGATCTGGTGGCCCGGCTGGTGGAGATCTTCAACCGCGTGGCCATTGAGGTGTGCGAAGGCCAGCAGTACGACATGAACTTCGAAAGCCGGGAAGATGTGGCCCTGGAGGAATACATCCGCATGATTGAACTAAAAACAGCAGTCTTGCTGGGCGGCGCCCTGGAAATGGGCGCCTGGTGCGGAGGCGCCGGCGCAGCAGATGCCGCGGCCCTGTACCAGTTTGGCCGTCTGGCCGGTATTGCATTTCAGATCCAGGACGACCTGCTCGACACCTATGGCGACCCGGAGAAGTTCGGCAAGCAGGTAGGGGGTGATATCCTGCAAAACAAAAAGACCTTTCTGGTACTGAAAGCCCTGGAGGTAGCTTCCGCAGCCGACCAGCACGAACTCCGCAACTGGATGAACACCGATGCCGAATCTGCCGGAAAAGTAGCGGCCGTACGGGCTTTATTCGACCGAAACGATGTGCCTGCACTGGTCGCTGCCGAAAAAGCGCGGTTCCAGTCGGAAGCGTTCCGGTACCTCGACCAGGTACAGGTTGCCCCTGAGCGTAAAACTGTCTTGCGCAAAATGGTCGAAGCCCTGTTTGTCCGCGAGTTTTAAACGCCGGCTCCGGTCACCGCAGTGCAGGCAGTTTGCCGGATAAAACGGCCTGCCGGCGCCACCACCACATACCCACTCTGGCTAGTACGGCCTTCGCTCCAAAGGCCATTGCACCCGGTTTCCACCAGTTGCCCCGGCGGCGGGATTTGTGCCAATGCACAGTGTTCACTGTCCAGCGCACAGCATAGTCATAATAGCGACGCGGATAGGTGCGGGTAAAATCCAGGTCGCGGTCAGTATGCTCTGACCAGGGCAGGTCGGTTTGGATTTCCGACCGGACAGCTTCATACAAGCCCGTCCCTTTGATCGGATAGGCAACGGTAATGGTAAAAAGATCGGGGTCAGACGTTTTGAGGTGGTGTACGGTTTCCCGGATATCTGCTTCAGTTTCACCCGGATAGCCCAGCATGATGAACGTGCCCGCCTCGATCCCGGCTTCCCGGGTAGCCTGGATCATCTGGCGCACCTGCCCGACTTCCACCCGGCGGTCCATGGCGTCGATGATCCGCTGTGAGCCGCTTTCAGCACCGATCCAGACCCGGAAACAACCCGCTTCACGCAGCACCTGAATCACGTCCGGATTCATGCGGTCGGCCCTGGAAATACATTCGAACCGGATGCGAACCTGCCGGCGCTGCAATTCATCGCGAAAAGCGCTAAGCCATTTATGACTTACCGTGAACACATCGTCGACAAACCAGATCAGGTCAAAGTTATAATGCCCCTGCAGCCATTCGATCTCATCGACTACTTTTTCAGGCGAGCGCCGCCGGTAACTCTGGCCGTACACTGCAGTACTGCACCACCGGCAGGTATACGGACATCCCCGCTGCGTACTCAGGCTGATCGCGTTCAGCCCGTGTGCCTGTTTCCAGGCGCGGAGATATTGCTCCAGATCGATCTTTTGCCGGTTGGGGAATGGCAGGGTATCCACATCCCGGATCTTTTCACGGGGAGCCGTGCGGTGCACCGAACCATCCGGCAACTGAAAGGCCAGTCCGGGAATGCCTTGAAAAGCCATTTTGTCGGTCAATGAAGCCGGTTGGGCCAGGGCAGTCCGGGCCACCTCCAGCATCGTCTGCTCTCCTTCACCGATCACGATCAGGTCGGCGCCGGCAGCAAGGTATTCGGCCGTATTATAGGTAACATCCGGTCCACCAAGTACGATCAGGGTGTCGCCAAGGGCAGGCTGTTGCCGGATAAAACGCATGATCGACAGCACATTGCGCTTGGTCATCAGGTTGGTGTAGATGGCTACAATCTGCGGATGCTGGTCCAGCAGGTATTGCTGCAACGTTTCCGGGTCGGAAAACGTCGAATCGAATACCGCATTGGCTACATCATGCTGCTCCAGCCAGGCCGACAGGTACAGAATGCCCAGCGGCGGGTACGGCCGCATTATAGCCTGTTCCTTTGGATCCTGGCGCAGGAAATAACCGTGGGTAAAAAGTACCATAGAGCAGGGTGCTTGGATCGCCTCCGCTTTTCCGGAAACGGGAACAAAAGTAAAAAGTTGGGAGCAGCCTTGCGTCGTTATACAGCTTGACTATGGACAGATTCGGCCGGGAATGTCGGTTTTATCCGGAAGAAACGACCTGAAGGCCGTTTTTTATCCTCTTACCAATTTGCAAAACTGCCTACATTTGTCTGAACGCGACACTCCGGATATGGACAATTCCGATAAAATTAATGAACTCGAATCCGAAAACCGGCGCCTGCGGGAGCAACTTTCGGAAATTGAAAAACAACTGGCAATACGGCGCAGGACCCGCAGCCGGTTGATCCTGTTGGCAGTCCGGACGTTTGCCGGTCGTCCGCTTTACACCAGTGTCAACCAACTGGTGGATGAAGTGGCAGAGCGGCGGCTGGAACGCGAAACGATTAAAAAGGTGATGTACGCCACGCTCCATCGCATAACCCGGGTCGGCGTGATCATGCTGACCATTGCCCTGGGGCCATTGATGCTGGCCGGCCTGCAGACCTATTACCTGAAAAAACAAAACGAGAAGCTGGATATCCAGAACGACCGGATCGAACAACAAACTGTTCTGCAGGAAGCCGAACGGCGTAGTTCACTTGTGTTCCTGTTTGATAATGTACTCAACAAGATCGACGAAGAACTGCAACAAAGTCCGGTGCGCCGCAACCTGAGCCCTCAGCTGATCGGCCGGATCGTGGCACTGACCAAGGCGCTCAAACCCTACCGGTTCCTGGATGGCGATACGATCACTTCCGGAATGAGCAGCCCAGAACGCGGACAGGTCCTGCTCAGTATCCTCGCCAGCAAACTCAGCCAGAAGACCTATGACCAGATCTTTTTGCTGGCCGACTTTTCCTATGCCACACTCGAAAATGTCAGTCTGGAAGACGCCTATTTGCGCAACATCAACCTCGCACACGCGCAACTGACCGAGGTATCCTTCACCGGCGCTGACCTGCGCAACGCCAACCTGGAAGGAGCCGTGCTGAACGGAGTACACGTACTGGCAACGGGTGCCGATGCACGACCGGCACGTTTTGACTTTGCCAATCTGCACAATGCCCGCATCATCAACTGCGATTTTGGAGGCTCTACCTTTGACTACACCAATTTTGCGGACGCTAATCTGCACCAGGTCAGCTTCCGGCGCAGTTTTTTCAATCAGACCAAATTTGCCGATATCCAGGCGGATACACTGGACTTCGGGGCGGCTGTTTTTATCAATACCGCTTTCTCGCTGGCGCCGGTCAAACAGCCTGCCTCGCTCCATTTCCAATGGCAGGGCATCCGGCTGGACACCAGCAGTTACCGGCAGATCAGCGGGCTCGCACTGCTACATCTCCCGGTACCGGATACTGCACTGCGGGAATTTCACATCACCCGCGATACATTCTATCCCAATGAGGACAGCCCCCCCGTCGTGGTGGTGGACTCAGTTGAGTTGTTCGGGATCCGGCGGCAATGAACCCTGCCGGTCAGCCGGCCTTATCCTCATACATCGCCTTGATCTCCCCGTCAAATTTGCGCAGGATCACCCGGCGCTTCAATTTTAGCGTCGGCGTTAATTCCGCCTCGGTACCATCTTTTTTTTCCGGCTCCCAGGAATCGGGCAACAGGGTAAACTTTTTGATCTGCTCGAATTTACTGAAGTGCGGGTTGATACGCTCGAGAAGCATTTCATAGCGGCGTTGCACTTCCGGGTATTGCAGGGCCTCCGTAACGTTCGTCCAGGTCAGGCCATGCCGGTGACACCAGTCCTTCAGCCCATCGATAGCCGGTACGATCAGGGCCGTCACAAATTTGAAATCATCACCCACTACCATGGCCTGCTCGACGAGGTAGTGCTCTTTGAGGGCCGACTCCAGCGGTGCCGGTGCAACGTATTTTCCGTGACTGGTTTTCAGGAGCTCTTTTTTCCGGTCGGTGATCTTGAGGAATTTGATCCCATTGGCGCCCTCTACCCAGGTACCGACATCTCCGGTTGCCAGCCAGCGTTCGCCGTCGATCTGGCGGATCACTTCGGCAGTTTTTTCCGGTTGTTTGTAATAGCCCACCATTGTTCCGGGGCTTTTGGCCAGTATTTCGCCCTCTCCCGGACGGAAGTCCGGGCTGGGTTCCAGGCGCACTTCCACGCCCTCCAGCAACGGCCCGACAGTTCCCAGCATGGCGCCTTCCGGCTCCACCAGGTTAAAACTCAGGGCCGGTGCAACTTCCGTCATGCCGTATCCTTCGCGTACCGGGACACCGGCAGCATTGAACGTACGCATTACCCGTACCGGGCAGGCACTGGCGCCGGTAATGATGGTCTTTACACAACCGCCCAGGGCCTCGCGCCATTTGCTGAAAATAAGGGCATCGGCTATTTTCCATTTCAAGGAGGCCAGCAGTCCGGGTTTGTAGCCGAAGTACCAATGATCGGTCAGGTGCAGGGCCCAGAAGAACAGGGCGCGTTTGATCCCCCGGAGTTCGAGGCCTTTTGCCACGATTTTTTCATATACTTTTTCCAGCAGCCGCGGCACCGTGGTGAAGAAATGTGGCCGGATAGCCCGAAGGTCACCGGCTTCGCCGCCCAGGTTGTCGGTACCGGTAAAAGATACACTGCCACCAAAGGCCGTAAAGGCATAGAGCGCCACCCGTTCGAAGATATGACTGACGGGCAGGAAGCTGAGCACCCGGTCGCCCGGCATAAAGGGCAGTATTTTGCGCAACGCTTCGATATTAAAGATCATATTGTTGTGCGTGATCATGACACCTTTGGGATTGCCTGTGGTGCCGGATGTGTATACCAGGGTCATCACATCGTCGGGGCGGATAGAGGCACGGATCTGCTCCACTTCCGACAGATCGCCCTCCGAGAGCAGGTCGGTCCAGATACGCGCTTTGGGATGCGGGTCAAACGATAGGATCTCCTTCAGTCCGGGCAGATCTGCTCCGGCCGCCTCCACCTTGTCGTACAGGTCACCGTCGCCGACAATGCAGTATTTCGCTTCCGACTCCCGCAGGATGTACGCGTATTCACGGGCACTGATGGTCGGGTACATCGGAACATTAAGGATGCCGACCTGGGCCATGGCAAATTCGAGAACCACCCAGGCCGGGGAGGTACGGTAGACCACTGTTGCTACCTTGTCGCCGGGGCGGAGGCCGAGCTCGAGCAGGCCCCGGCTGGCTTCGTTGACCAGCCGAACCGTTTCAGCGGTGGAGTAATAGGTCCAGGCGCCATCGACCTTATGTCCGAAGGCTTTTTCTTGTGGAAACGATTCCAGTTGTTCAAAAAGGTAATCAAAAAGCCGCTTTTCCTGCATTTGACAAAACATTTACGTTAGTGCCCCAAATTTAGCAGGATGTTATGAAATTATTGGCATGATCGGAACAGGAGAACGAAATAACTGCACATTCCGCTGACGGGACCACAGCGTTAAAACGGCTGCGACAGCCTGGCCTGTTTTAGGACATTTTTTAAAACAAATTGGCGTTTTTACTGATAATTAGGCATTTAGCCCCAATAATCAGATGGTTCTGTTGGATAAAATCTTGTTTGGAGTAAAGGCAATACCGCCTTTTGGAATGGCACGATGGTTATTATTTATTTGGTTTAAAGCACACATTCAAGGCTTCATCAACATGAAATTTTGCTTTTGTATTTTAAAACAAAAAATTTATCTAATTTTCCCTCGTCAAACATTTGCATAGGAAACCTTTTTGCCGGATATTTGTTACTCTTTTGGGAAAGCGCACCTTTTCGATTTTTCGGCGCATTGCGGCTGATAATCCCACCGAAAAGGGCTTCGAAAACGATTTTGTGGAATAATTCTCGTTATGGCGGTAATAGTATACTGCCATATGAAAGGTTGTCTGGCCTTGTCTCGGAATCTCATATTTGAATTCAGGATAAGCCCGGTCAATCCTTGTGCCGGCTGAAACCTACCCTGTTCTGCCGGACTCCCTCCGCGGATTATTCCATCTCACGATGTTGCGATCCCCCCATTTAATCCTCCAAATCAAAACAGAAAGAAGAAAATTAAACAGCAGGCAGGATGAATACGCAACCGTTAAAACTGATCTTTAAAGGCCGGCTCGAGTTCGGCAGCCAGCGCACTTTTGAAATGGTGCTGCGACACTGGCAGAACCGGCTCGAAACCTATTACAAGACCGATATTCTGTTCAAGGCTGAAGAGGTGTTGGTGGAAGATGATTTTTCGCTGACTATCCCGCAGCAGAAGATCATGAACTCCGAAAAAGCCTGGCGCAGCACTACCGCACTGCTGGAAGAGCTGGCACAGTTTGCCGTTGCCGGCAACATCTGGGCCTGGTGTATTGAGGACGGTCGCCTGCTAAGCACCCTCAATATCGAACCGGACTCCGACAAAGTGGCCGTACAGGAATACCTCCGGGGCCGCAACCTCGTCGGCCAGAAAGGCAAAGAACTGGAGGCTACCGAGGCGCTGAGCCGGGCAATCGATAAATATGAGCGGCATGCCCTTGCCTACGAGCGCCGTGGGTATGTCAACTACAAGCTCACGAATTACAATGACGCCCTGCACGATTTCTCCAAAAGCATCCGGTTCAACCCCAACAACCCGGAACCGTATTATGGCTGCGGTAAGATCAAAATGCTCAAGAACGACTGGGAAGGAGCCGTGGCCGACTTCGATCAGGCCGTCAAACGCTCCCTGGCCCTCCAGCCGCTCCATTGGCTCGCCCGCCTGAAGAAAGGTGAAAGCCTGTTTCACGCTAAAAAATACCAGGAGGCCGCCTATGAACTGCGCCTTTACCTGAAGCGAGAGTTCCAGGAAAGCGACCCGAATCATCCACGCCGCCGCCGGGCATCCTACCTGCTGGGTAAAGCCCTTCTCGCCCTGAACGACGCTCCTGCTGCACTGGAGGCCTTCGATCTAACGCTCGCAAACCCGTCCGGCCTGGAACTGGTACCTGATGCCGAAGGCCTGCTGCAACGTGCGATCGCCAAGCGACAGATTGGCGACATTACCGAGTATACACACGACTTGCAGGAAGCCGCCAAAATGGGCTCTACGGAAGCCGCCCGCCTGCTGGAAGAGTGGGAAGTAGCCTGATCGCAGCCCCAGGCAGCAAATACCCGACCACATTCGTTCCGGCTACAGCCGGAAAATATATACTTGCCCGGTGCGTGTTATAACCACCGGGCAAGTTCTGTTTTATGCGACAACCCGCATCAGCGGCATTTTTTTATACTTTTGCGCCCCGAAATCATATCCACCTGACAAAAATGGAAAACCGCGACAATCTCCTTGGGGTATTTCAAACCGTGTACCGCTGGAGAAAAACCATCCGGAATGTCTGTGTCCTGGCCGTTGCCGGCAGCATTGTCATCTCCCTGTTCCTGAATAATTACTACCAGGCAACTACCATCTTTTATCCGGCCAGCCCCGAGCTCGCCAACCCGGAACTGATGTTCGGTAACACCGGGCAGGTGACCAACTACTATGGTACCGACCGGGATCTCGACCGCCTGGCCGAGATAGCGGCAAGCAATGAGCTGGAGGACTTTATGGTGGCCCATTTTAACCTCTATGCCCAATACGACATAGACTCTACCTCCAAACTGGGCCCGCATAAAGTGCACAAACGGTTTCGGGCGCTTTATAATGTTCAGAAAAACAAAAACGACGCTGTTGAACTGAGCATAGAAGATACCGATCCCAAACGGGCAGCTGAAATGGCCAATACCGCCCGGGAAAAAGTAAATGCGATCGGTCAACGGCTGACCAAGGAGAGCCAGGCCAAATTGCTGGCGGCCTTTGAAGATAATATCGGCCGGAAAAAAGCGGAACTGGAATTACTGGGCGACAGCCTGCGGCGCACCCAGGAGTTCTTCGGCATCTATGACCCCGTTTCACAGGGCGAACAGTTGTCCGAGCAGTTGTCCACCGCCGAATCCGAAATCATCCGCAGCCGGGCCAAACTGGATGTGTTGGAGAAAAATCCCGCTATACCCCGGGACACCATTGCTTATATCCGGGCCAACCTCAGCGCCTATGAAAAACAACGGCAGCAACTGATGTCCAACAACCCGGATGCGGACAATATCACGATCCGACGCTTTAATGATGGCTTCGCAAAAGTGGCCGTCCTGCAGGACCTGCACTTCCAGTCGCGGAAACAGCTCAGCTATGACCTGGAGCGCTACAACCAGATCCTGGCGGCCTACAAGACCGACATACCGGCACTGCTGGTGGTAGAGGAAGCCGAAGTCCCTCTAATCAAGAGCCGCCCGCGGCGGAGTCTGATCGTAATCGGCACTGCAATAGCGGCTTTTCTGTTTTCCATTCTGGCCGTCCTGATCGCCGATGCGTACAAAGACATACGCTGGCAGGATATCACCAAAGACTAAGCCGGCACGCCGGCCTCCTTTGTTATGCTTCAGCACCTGCAGCACCTTTTGGCTCTCCCTTCCGGCCACCCGCAACGCGGCCTGGTCGGGGTCTGGGCTGTAGCGTGCCTGCTGTTTTTCTGGTTAGGTTTGGCACTGGACGCCTGGTGGCTGGTCGGGATCCCGTTTGCACTGCTGGTCCTGTGGTTGGCGGTAGTCGATTTCAGCATGGTGTTTTTCCTGATGCTGGCCTGCATTCCCATTTCAATTGAAGCTGAACTGCCAGGAGGTCTGGGCACCGACCTCCCTTCCGAGCCGCTCATGTGGTTACTGACCCTGGTGGCAGTAGCCTGGTTTTTCCGAAACTGGCGCAGTGTGGACATCCGGTTTCTCCGCCACCCGGTAACACTGGCGTTGCTGGCACACCTGGTGTGGACCACCATCACGGTAGTACAGTCGTCTGACTTTGTGATTTCTTTTAAGTTCCTCCTGGCCAAAGGCTGGTACGTACTGGTATTTTATTTTCTGGCAGCCCGTGTACTGCGAACGGAGCGGGATTACCGGAAATTCCTCTGGTGGTTTTTTATTCCGTTGCTGCTGACCATATTAAGCATCCTGATCCGGCATGCGCCGCATGGCTTTTCCTTTGCGGAAGTAAATTACGTCATGGGACCGTTTTACCGCAACCATGTTATGTACGCCTGCCTGCTAGCGATCTTTCTGCCCTTTGTGTGGTATGGTACGTATTGGTACCGCCGTTTCTCCATAAACTGGTGGCTACTGGCCGCCGGGATCGTTCTGATCATCATCGGGATCAACTTTGCCTACACCCGTGCGGCGTATGTTGCCCTGGCAGCAGCAGTAGGGACCTACTGGCTCATCCGGCGCCGGCTCATCCGGATCACCCTTTTTGTATTCACCCTGGCACTTACCGGCCTGGTCCTGCTGATCACCAGCCGCGACAACTGGCTGGAGTTTGCGCCAAATTACGAGCGCACGGTCACCCATAAGCGCTTCGACAACCTGCTGGAAGCCACTACCAAACTGGAGGATAT
>SBHD01000079.1 GCA_006226345.1 Bacteroidota bacterium
CGCAGTATATGGCTTCCGAGTCCGAAGACTCGGAAGAGCACACACGTAATATTTAACAAGAAAAATGAAGCATGGCCGGTTATAAAATTTAAAACCAAAACGCACTGCACTTCCTGACCTTGACAACAGTCGGCTGGGTAGATGTTTTTACCCGACTGCGCTATCGTGATATATTGCTGGATAGCCTGGCTTACTGTCAACGGGAAAAAGGCTTGATCCTGCACGCCTATATCATAATGAGCAATCACATGCACATGATCGCCCAGGCAAAAGCGCCTTATCGGTTATCTGACATACTCCGGGATTTCAAAAAAATCACTTCAGCCATAATCCTGAGTAATTGACATAGCACCGGCAATTGGATATGTGCATGTGGGTGATTTATAATGAAATAGTTCATGTCTCGTTGCATTTTTACTATGAATACTTACTCCGGACAAAGTCCGAGATATATTCGGCCGAAGTCAGAACCCAAGTTTCGAATGTAGCCCCCAACATTGAACTCCGACAAATTTTGCCGATGATATCTTTTGCGACTTTAAAAAAAAGTTGGGGGCTACATACGAAACTTGGGAGAAGACTTCGCCCAGCAGGGGAAGGTCCCAAGATGATGATAATACTCCCCGGTAGCGTTGGTAATGTGCTTTGTCAGTTAATGTCTTTCCCGGATGACAGATTCCCGGCCCCTTTTGACACACACCTGTCTCAAAAAGGCCAAGTGCTGAAAAAAAAGATTTAGAGCATCATTTAAGCACTTTCGAACTCAACTCCACGAAATACATTTCAAGGTCGTCCTTACCCTTTACCTGGATTTTTTCCCGTTTAACGAAGGAAAAAGCGGGGTCATCCTGCAAATGTTCGAAAGTAGATTGGCTGATGTTGATTTTGCCGATCTCGCAATTTTGTTCGATCCTGGAAGCAGTATTGACCGTATCGCCCCAAATGTCGTAGGCGAACTTTTTGGTGCCGACAATGCCCGCAACCACAGGTCCGGTGTGCAGTCCGATCCGGACGTGTAGCGTGCTTAAGCCCTGTGCCTCCCGTTCGCGTTGGTAATCGCGCATGAAATCGCGAATGGCGATGGCTGCTTGTACCGCATCTTTAGGATTGCTCAGGTTAGGCTTGGGCAAGCCGCCGGCAGCCATATAGGAATCGCCGATGGTTTTAATTTTTTCAATTCCGTGTTGTTCCATGATATGGTCAAACGCTTTGTAGCAATAGTCGATTTGCTGTACCAGTTCTTCCGGGGAATGTCGTTCGGAATACTGGGTAAAATCTTTAAAATCCGTGAACAGCACTGTGACCATTTCATAGTGTTTAGCTTTTGCATGGCCGTGCAGCTTGAGTTCTTCCGCCGTCTCTTTGGGCAGGATGTTTAACAACAAAGCGTCGGATCGTTCCTTTTCAGCCACAACTTGGGCCGTTCGATCGGCTACCGTTTTTTCAAGTACCCACTTTTGCAGATTCAGCCTGTAGGTCCTCCAGCGCACAATACCCAGCGTCAGGAGAATAAGCCCCAAAAAGTATGCAATGAAAGCGGGCATCGACAGCCACCAGGGCGGACGGATGACAATAGACAGGGTTGCGAATTCTGTTGACCATACCCCGTCGTTGTTTGCGGCTTTTACCTGCAAGGTGTAGTGTCCCGGGCTCAGATTGATGAGGTTGATCTTGTTTTCATGCCCCAGGTCCACCCATTTGTCGGCGCCTCCGACAAGCCGGTAGGTATAGCGGTTCAGAGCCGGAACAGCGGAATTCAGGGCCGCAAACTCAAAAGCCAGGTTGTTTTGGTCATAGGGCAATACCAGGCTTTTTTTTTGGTGGATCACCGTATCCAGCGGAAACGGGCGGTCATTTACTTTGAGATCGATAATTTTAACGGGTGGCGGGTACGGATTGAACTTTATCCCCCTTGGATTAATTACGGTAACTCCAACGTTGCCAGGAAAGTACAGATTGCCATCCAAATCCATAGCAGACCAAATATATTCACCTGCGTTTTTGGGCGAGAAGTTATTTCCCAGCAGGTAATTTTTGGGGTCGTAAAAATTGCTTTTACCCAGCTTTGGTTGGACGTGAACAAGGCCTTTCTCGGTATATAACCAATAATCGCCTAATGCATCTTCCAGGATGGAATGGCATTTTTCCAAGGGATAATCGGATTCGATTGGGCGAACCGTATTTTGATGTCCGCTCAGATGAATTGTATACGCTTTGCCGTCAATAATGGCCAATAAGGCGCCTGTGCCAGACCAGGATAAAAACTCAATCGGGCCGTACGCCTTAGAATCGGACGGAAAATGGAGAGGTATTGACCGAAATGTATTTTTTGACCGGTCATACTCCACCAGGCCATGGTTAGTTGCGAACAACAAATTCTCCGGGCCATAATCCATGATGTAATAAACCTGCTCGATCAAAGCAGCTTGATCCGGGGGCAGGTCTTCGAAATAGTCGAACTTCTGTTGCCCTGAACGCGGGGAGAATTTCCGGAGTTTGGAGGCATTGCTGATAGCCCAGATATCGTTTTTCTGGTCTTTGTGGAGGAAGAGTGGAGCGCCTGCCTTTTGTTTGAGCGCCGCTCTGGGATGCTTGGTTCCGGCATTTACCATGGTGATATAGTACTCCAGTATTTTCCCGGTCTGCTTGTGCAGCCGGAACATGCCCGACCAGGTACCAACCCAAAAACTTTGCGCATCAGCCTCCACCGCACATAAAATGTTGTTGTTGTAGTTGTTTTCATTGTATTCCGGCAGCCGGACATTGGTGAATTTTTTTCGGATACGGTTGTAAATGCTTAGCCCCGTCAACGTCCCGAATACCATCAACGAATCCGATACCTGCGCTGCGCAAAAGACAAATCCTCCGATCAGCCCATTAGCATCGTCGGGTTTATGCCGGATGATGGAGATGGCTTTACCCAGTTTGGGCAACTGCTCCGCCGAGCGGGAGGTGCCTGCCCACAGGTTGCCGAATTTGTCTTTCGTCACGCAAAAGACCTGGGCTGCACTCAGGTTTTCTTCCCGGCCATCGTATTTGTAGTGGTAAAATTGGCGGGAACGCTTGTCGAAAGCAAAGACCCCGTCGTTGTTGGTCGCCAACCAAATGGTATCCCCATCCGCGAACATGCCCCAAATGTCCGTGCTGCCAAGCCTATATGGAATGTTGCGTTTGGCAGTGTAAGACTGTAAAACTTCTTTTCTCCTGGGGTCGTATTGAAAAAAACCGCCCGCACTTTGATACCAGGAATTGATCCACAGGGTACCGTTCGAATCATAGCGGAGGTTTCCGAAATAAAAATTAGCTCCAAATTTTTGGATTATCTCATATTTCCCGGATTTCCTGTCATAACGCAGCAAGTGTTCATTCAGGCTGATCCAAATATCCTGGCGCTGACCCAGGCAAATATTGAAGGGTTGCCGCTCGATATTTTCCAGTTCAATTGGATACAGTTTAAACTTCCCGGTAGCGTAATGGTATTTTGCAAGGCCATTACGCGCCGGAAACCAGATGTCTCCCGCCTCGTCTTCAAGTAAATCAAATAAAGTGTAGACCATGGCGTTCAAGCCTTGCAGAAATTCCAGTTCAAAGGCCTCCACCGTGTAATCCCGGAGGTTTATTTTATACAGGCCTCCGGACCCAATCAGCACCCAAAGGGATCCATGACTATCGGCAAGAAGTGTCTGAATCTCACCTTGCGGCAAGGGCGTCGATACCTGCAAATCATTAAACGGGACAAACTTGTCGCCATCGAACCGGGCCAGGCCTTCACTCGTTCCTGCCCAAACAAATCCTTCAGCATCCGATTCAATAGTTTTGGTGTAATTACCCGGCAGCCCATCCGAAGTAGAGTAATGAATGAACGGATTTTGACCATACCCGGTAATCGGGCTCAAACCAAACAAAGCCGCACTTAGAACAGAGATGAGGCAGTATGCCTGGTAAAACAACCTGCATTGTTTTAACCGCGATAGAATCCAGCACACAAAAAATTTCAGGGCTGCCCGGTAGTTTCTCATAGAGATTTGAAGTCTATATATTCAGCCAGTAACTTCAGTGCAATACTTTTGTCGAAAGGTAAAAATTATTTGAGATTCAATGCGTGCCTAGAAAGTTACTGATCCTTTTGGCAAGCTTGGCCGTCGGCTCATGCCGATTAAGTTCCCACCCGGTAATCGTATCCGTTGTCACATTCAGTAACCTTGCTAATTCGGATTGGGACAACCCTCGATCTAATCGAGTTTTTCTAAGATGATCCCCCAGCGTATCCAGCTGTGCTGGATACGCTGGGTTTTTAGGCCGCTTGGCCTTAAGTGTATATTTTAACAAGTATGCAACGAACCCCTGCCCCTGTGGCTACTATAACCATCCCGATAAAGACTGCGTGTGCGGCCCCGGCGTGGTCAAGCGCTATGTGTCTAAAATTTCCGGTCCGCTGCTCGACCGCATCGACCTGCATGTGGAGGTCACGCCGGTCTCCTATGACGAACTCACCACGACAGAGCGGCCCAAAGTCTCCAGCGCCGAGATCCGCGCCCGGGTGCTGCAGGCCCGGGAGGTGCAGGCCAAGCGCTTTGCCGATCTGCACGAGGTGTATTGCAACGCCCAGATGCCCAGCCGGATGGTGCGGGAGGTGTGTGCACTGGACCAGGCCGGAATTCTATTGTTAAAAACGGCGATGGAGCGGCTGCAACTCAGTGCCCGGGCGTACGACCGGATCCTGAAGGTGGCGCGGACGGCGGCGGATCTGGGCGGGAGCGCGACGATACGGATCGAGGATCTGTCGGAGGCGATACATTACCGGAGTTTGGATCGGGAGGGGTGGGCGGGGTAGCGTGCTTTCTATCCCTGTGAATTACTTGGATATTGGACATTCCTTGTTGGACATTGGATATTCCTCAAAAATGTCCAATATCCAATTTCGAATATCCAATATCCAAGTTTTTTAGCCCTCAGCATTTTTATTGGCCTTTATTGAATTTGAACTTTAAATACTGACAAATGAGTAAAAACAAAACAACTAAATTTGATTTAGAAGATCGCCTAATTGTATTTGCAGTACGTATTATTGAAGTTGCTGAAATGTTACCCAAAACGGTTGCCGGCAAACACATTGGTAGTCAAATAGTGCGTTCCGGCACTTCACCGGCCTTAAATTATGGAGAAGCACAAGCAGCCGAGTCGAAGGCTGATTTTATCCATAAAATGAAAATTAGTCTAAAGGAACTACGTGAAACAATCGTGAACCTTAAGATCATAAAACAAAAAGGGTATTTTAAACCAGTTCAGCTGGTCCCACTGCTAAAAGAAAACGACGAACTAATAGCAATTTTTGTATCGAGCATTAACACCGCCAAAGGCAACTCCTAATTCTTTTATCATCCAGTTAACTAGTTGGGAATTGGTTATTTCCGAATGACCGCTCCTGAAAGAGAGCAATGAACTGATTTCGATTTTTGTTAAAAGCATCAGCACAGCGAAAGCAAAAAAAGGTTCTGGAAGTCAGTAAAATTCAGGAAGGAACTGCGGATTGCTGGGGTAAGTGCGACAGCTGGGTAAGTATGATTGCTGGGCAAAGTCTTCAGACTTTGGCCGGGTATTCATCGGACTTAGTCCGGAATAAATATATTAAAAGCGGACAAAGTCCGCAGTATATGGCTTCCGAGTCCGAAGACTCGGAAGAGCACACACATAATATTTATCCTAAATAAAACGAAGCATGGCCGGTTATAAAATTTCAAATCAAAACGCTCTGCATTACCTGACATTGACAACCGTTGGTTGGGTTGACGTTTTCACCCGACAGCGTTATCGCGGCATCCTGCTGGATAGCCTGGGTAAGTGCGACTGCTGGGCAAAGTCTTCAGACTTTGGCCGGGTATTCATCGGACTTAGTCCGGAATAAATATATTAAAAGCGGACAAAGTCCGCAG
>SBHD01000234.1 GCA_006226345.1 Bacteroidota bacterium
GTCTGTGAATGTGCCATCTCCATTGTTAAAAAAGAAATGCATCGGATCATCCATTCCCCACGCAGATGTAACTATATCCAGGAACCCATCGTTGTTGAAGTCATCCACGATTACCCCTCCTGCCCGATCATTGGTCCGGAGGCCCAGGTCCGGCGCCAGATCGACAAATGCATTTAACCGGACTTCTCCGGCGTCATCCAGCCCCGGGATCAACCAGTCCTTCGGTACATCCTGCGGATATCGGCCCAGCGTCATATAGGCTATATTAACCAACCAGCGGGAATCCAGGTCTTCCGGATTTTCATGTAGAAGGTCTTCATATATCTCAATAGCTTTTTCCGCACCCCGTTTTACCTGATGGATACCCCCTCCCTGAATGGGCATAATACAAGCATCAGCATTGTGGTTAAGTACGCAGTTTTCACGCTCTGCCAGCCGTAAATATGCCATGCCAAGTTCAGGCAAAATATTTCGCCGCACCTCCTGATTGCTCCGGTTAGCATTCAGGATAGCTTCATACATGGCAATGGCTTCCTCTTCCTGGCCGTTTTCAAGCAGATAACCCGCCTTGGTAAAACGGCCGATAATCAGCTGCCGGGGGTCGGTTGTCCTGGCCAAAACAGAATCAATAAATGCAATCTTAGCCTGGGAATCGAAAATATGGTCCGGATGATGGACGGTTTTCCGAACCCTGTCCATAATCTGTTGCATTTCAGATCCCAGAGCACTACCAGGATGCCCCGATGTATCCCTTCCGCAAGAAAGAGGCATTAGGATGATTAGTCCCCAAATAAATAGTTCTGCTAAGGAAGGCTGACGCAATTCCCTGGTGCTATAAATACCTTTCATAACTGATGGCCCTGTTTACTGCTTGTTCAATTTACAGGCAAAATAACAGCAATCCGAAAAGAAACACGCACCCAAATTGTTCATTATTTTTAATTGGATCCAGCTACCGGTCATCAGGCCTGGAGCAAACCTGGCCTACATTCCGGTCTTGTGCTCTGATACCGGATGCCAGAAAAGTAATACATTACCAGTTAGGTACATCTAGCAATGCCCGTCCATCCGGTCTTTTTCACTGCCACCGGTTTCCCGGTCCAGCACCTCCACTGTTTTGCGGTAATACTCCTTAGCCCGTTCGGGTGAGGAACCGATGCACACCATCCCCAGTTTCCCGTGTTCGGACAGGGCGCCCATCAGGTGGAACATGACCCCTTCCTGGGTGGTATCGTCGTACTGAATATTGTTACAGATGGTTATGTCAATTAGATCTTCCGGCGTCAGGCCTTTATAAGCATTGGATTGCAGGCAATCCGTCGAAAAATAATAGCGGGTCTGCCCGTTGGGCATATAATAGTTACCGGTGTGATGATCGTAATATCCGTTGGTCAGGAATTTCAGCATCAGGAAAGGATGCGTGGTGCCGCCCTTGCGCAGGTTGATCTCAATCGCATAATGCTTCCACCATCCCTGCGGCTCTTTTACGGAGATGAAATCGACACCAAAACGACCGATCACGCCTTCTTTGCTGAGCACCTCTGCTACCTGGTAACCCATTTTTCCGACCTCATGTACATATCCCGGATCGGCCGGAAAAGTAGCGCCCAGATAAACCTGGCCGGATTCTCCACCCAGTACCTGATCATGGGTGGATACCACCTCGATCTGTTTCAGTGGGTTAATACGCACCTGTACGGATGGAGACGATTTGACCGCGCCATCCACAAAGCCTTCCACCACTCCTCCCATCAATTCCATTTTTTCTGAAAACACATCGTATGTCATGTCTTTTGCGACCATACGCAGGTGCTGGCGCAGCATATCATCATGGTGAAGATCGACGGCCGCATCCAGATTGATCACGGCATTGCCTTCGCCGGAAAACCCGTCATTAAGTTTGACCACCGCTTTCCGCAGCTCCGGATGCTCCCGTTTTAGTTCGGCCAGGGCCAACCGGACCTCATACATATTTTTCAGGTGCTCAAACCCGGGTGGCACCATCAGGCCGGCGCGCCGAAAAACTTCCCGGCCACCGCTTTTAGAACCCAGATGGGCAAGTTCGGCCGAACACCCATACAGTGGTACGCCTAACTGCAGCGCCAGCTCGTGTTCCAGGTACGTGATGTTAAACCCCGCCATGTGTGCCACGTGGTGTGGAGGAATATGGCTTTTGATCTTTTCAATGAGACGGGGCCGGGCCAGCACTTTTTCGATCAGCGCACGCGGCGAAGCATCATAACAACTGAGCAACGTCAGGCGCGCCCGGGCATGGCTGGTGGTAATACCGGGAAGCAAGTGCAGGTAATAATCTATAATTACATCGTTGATAGGGATACTGCTGACGAAGATCACATGGGTGCGCGGCATACGCAACAATAGCAGAAGCGCCAGCATGCGTTCTTCGTAGTGGTTTACCCCTTCTATTTTCCCCAGTATCTCAGGGTCGAGGGTATTGCTGGGAACAATAACAACGGTTTTAGGAGCCAGTGGATCGGGAAACTGATCCCGGAATTGTAGAACAAGATCGCGCTGCAGCGCTTCAAAACGCGCCTTCGCGCCCGGGCTGACAGCCCCCTGGGTAGTATAATCCATTGGACGGAAGATTGGTTAAGGACATCGGTAATTGCAAGGATACAGCAACAGTGGCTTCCGTCTACTGACGAAAGCCACTGCATTTACTGATCTTGCCCCATGCCCACCTTCCGCAGAAACCAGAAGTTACAGAAAATTCAGCCGGTGCCGGAGCGCAGAACTGAAGAGCAGATATACTTTATGTTTGTCGGATACCCGGAAGCGTTCCTCGGCGATCCGTTTCGCCGGCGCCCCTTTTATCTTGGCAAATAACTGCGTATAATATTTATAGGCCAGGTAAACCCCCAGACGGGTGCCATCAGGCAGGCGCCGGATCCCTTCCAGCGCAGCAGAGAAATCTGCCTGAATATCTGCTTCGATCTCCCGTTTTGCCGCATCATCAAAATAACGGAAGTCGACACCAGGGAAATATACCCGTCCCCGGTCGTCATGATCACTTTTAATGTCCCGCAGGAAATTAATCTTTTGAAAAGCCGCACCCAGCCGGCGTGCAGGTGCTTTTAGTGCCTGATACCGCGCTTCATCGCCTTCGCAAAATACCCGGAGGCACATCAGGCCGACCACTTCGGCCGAGCCATAGATGTATGTATCGTAGGCAGACGCATTGTAATTATTCCGGTCCAGGTCCATGGCCATGCTATTTAAGAATGCATCGATCAACTCGCGCTCAATCCCGTACTGCCGTACTACCTGCTGAAAAGCATGAAGCACCGGGTTCAGACTGATCCCCTCCCGGATAGCCCGATCGGTATCCTCCCGGAACCGGTCCAGAAGTTCTTTTTTGGGATATTGATGAAAGGTATCCACAATTTCATCCGCAAACCGGACAAAACCATAAATGGCGTAGATCGGTGGCCTGAAACGCCGGTGAAACAACCGGATTCCCAGGGAAAAAGAGGTGGAATACCGCCGGGTGATCAGTCGGCTACACTCCGTACAGGTGGAATGAAATAAGTCCAGATGATTCATAAAGTGCAGGTTGAATTTTGTGATGAATGCAGAGATTACTTCCAATGTTGTGCGATCTCCTGTGCCACTACCTGACCGCTGATCAGGCTGGGTGGCACCCCCGGCCCTGGAACAGTCAACTGGCCGGTGTAATAAAGGTTTCGGACCCGTTTGCTCTTCAGTGCCGGTTTCAGAAAAGCCGTTTGCATCAGAGTATTGGCCAGGCCATAGGCATTCCCTTTGAAAGCATGGTATTCTGAAACAAAATCAGCATGGGCGAAATCACGCCGGTACACCACTGCATCCCGGACAGACTGGCCGGTCAGGGTTTCCAGGCGCTGCATCACCAGGTCGTAATAATGCTCGCGGATCGCAGGCGAATCCTCCAGGCCCGGTGCGACCGGGATCAGGACAAACAGGTTTTCGCACCCTTCCGGCGCCACCGTCGGATCAGTCTGGGAAGGCGCACATACATAAAAAAGCGGTTTCTCCGGCCATTTGGGCGACTCGTAGATGTCACGGGCATGCCGGCTGAAATCTTCATCGAAAAACAAATTATGGTGCCGGATATTCTGCAGGCGTTTTTTTACACCCAGGTAATACAGCAGACAGGATGGTGCCATGGTCCGGGATTCCCAGTAACGGGCACTGTAGTTGCGCTGTCCGGCATCCAGCAACCGGGTATCAATATGGTGGTAGTCCGCAGCACCGACTACAATATCGGCAGGATATTCCCGTCCATCATGTGTCACCACTACCCGGGCCATGCCATCCGCTGCGGCAATGTGCCGGACTTCCTGCCCCAACTCCAGCCGGACGCCTAGTTCGGTCGCCAAAGAGACCATACCTTCCACGATCTTGTACATACCTCCCATGGGATACCAGGTACCAAGCGCCATATCGGCATAATTCATAAGGCTGTACAATGCCGGCGTTTTTTGTGGAGTAGCGCCCAGGAACAACACCGGGAATTCCAGCAACTGGATCAGTTTTTCACTTCGAAACAACCGGCGTATATGTTTGGAAATAGACGTAAACATCTGTAACCGAAACAGACTGGAAACGATCCGCCAGTCCATAAACTCCAGGATACTGTGGCTGGGCTTATGTACAAACTCGCGCATACCCACCCGATATTTATATTCTGCTTCTCGGAGAAATTCGCGGAGTTTTGGGACGCTGCCGGGTTCTACCGATTCAAACATGGACTCCAGGTCGGACATATTTGCCGGTATATCCAGCCGATCGCCGGGACCAAAATGCACCACATAGGACGGATCCAGCCGGATCAGCTCGTAATAGTCCGAGGCCTTTTTCCCAAAGCGGGCAAAATACTCCTCAAAAACATCCGGCATCCAATACCAGGACGGCCCCATGTCAAAGACAAATCCCCCGGCTGTGTATTGCCTGGCGCGCCCACCCGGCACGGTGTTCTTCTCCAGGATCGTCACATCAAAACCGGCGGCTGCCAGATTGGAGGCTGCAGAAAGACCAGCAAAGCCGGCTCCGATCACTACCACTTTTTTGGCCATAAGACCTGATCCGTTTGTTTGTTTATAGTAATTATTCGTGCATTCCCGGTATGGGCCGCAAAAAGTAACGGCAATTCAAACAGCTGTAAAAATATTTTTGTTTAACCTTATTCAATAATTGTTAAACAGAAAAAATTAGAACATCTGATTTTTCAACATGAAAAATACGGGTTCTGACGTTTTGAACAAAAACATGATCTTTGGAAAGCGAATTGTGTTTCTTTGCACTTTAGCCCAGTTAATTACCAATGGACATATATAGCCGTAAATCGCAATGGAAATGGTACCTCGCCGCAGGCGGTGTGGGGATCATTATCATTTCCCTGTTGTATACAAAGTACCTGGCAGAGCGGCTGGTAGAACGCGAAAACCAACAGGCCCAGCAATTTGCTGAAGCCATGCGGCAAATTGCCCGTACGGATGTTGACCTGAATTGCGACTTTACCCTGCCCGGCCGGATCATTGAGGAAAACACGACTATCCCGGTTGTCGTTCTGGATGAGACTTTTCAGATCGAAATGTACCGTAATATCGACGACCGGAACCTGGATACCATGTCTATTCCCAATGTACGGCAATCGCTGGACCGTATGGTCCAGGAAGGAGCCGATACCATTTTGATCGATATACCGCCGGATATACACAAAACACTTATTTACAGTCACTCCAACCTGTTGTCGATGCTCAACTGGTATCCATTCGTACAGTTGATACTGATCGCAGTTTTCATTGCGTTTGGCTACCTGGGCTTCAGCGCCTCCAGGCGAGCAGAGGAAAACCAGGTGTGGCTTGGCATGGCAAAAGAAACCGCACATCAACTCGGCACACCCATTAC
>SBHD01000151.1 GCA_006226345.1 Bacteroidota bacterium
GCTGTAGCTGGCGGGTAGCGCCAGGGTGTCTGCCAGTTCCAGGTTGTTGCGGTCATTGATATAGACAGGCGTTTCGGGCAGCGGATAAAACTCGACAAAAGAGCTGTCGGAAACCGAGGTGCAGCCAAAAAAATTGGTCACCTGTACCTGGTAGTATCCGGTACTATCCGGCATAAACAGAAAGTCATTGGCGCCCGGAATGAGCTGATCATTTACAAACCACTGGTTGCCGCCTCCGAACGAAGATTCCAGGACCATCGTATCAGTGCCCGAGCAGGCCGTGAGCGTATTTGCGATCACGACCGGGGTCATCGGCTTGGGAAATACCTGCACGGTGTCGGTGGAAAAAACCTCGTCGATCGGATGCTCGATATTCAGTACAATTTTAAACCCACCGGAAGTCAGCGTGTCGCCACTCAGAATATTAAAGGGCACCGAACCACAGGCATCGTCACTGCCTTTTAAACCGGAGTCCTCATCCCAGACTTCAAGGTTATAGTTGCCCGTCTGGTCCAACAGGAGGTTGATCGGGAACGTGTGCGGCAGGGAAGTGTTGTTGATGTGGGGCGATGAGTTGTACACTTCGTTGCCGTTCGGGTCCTCAATGAACATATACAGGTCCGGGGCGCTGGTCAGGTCCGAACAATCCACACTTAACAAGGTCGCACTGACCAGGATGTCACCGACAGTATCAATCGTAGCATGGTAGTTTACTTCGTAGAGTCCCGGTTGGGAGTAGGTATGAGGGGGTGGGTTTTCACCGCTGTATGTTGTGCCGTCGCCCAAGTCCCATTCGTAGCTGAACCCCGGAGCGCCGTTGGACGGAATGTTATTGGCAAACGTAACGGTAGTGCTGCCGCAGCCGGTTACATTGGTCATGGTGAACCCGTCGGTCATGCTGACTTTCGGCGCTACATACAGCCGCAGGGGGAAGGATGTTTCCTGTGTGACCGTGAATGGTGGGATAACAACTACCGTTGCTTTCAGCTTGACAGTCAGAATAAAGGAGTCTGTTTTTGAGGGAGTCCCGCATATCTTGATACAGCCATCGGTTTCGATATCGGTCTCAAACACCAGTTGGCTGGCTTCCCAGAACAACCCGGAGGGCATCCCGTCGATACCGACGATCTCGATTTTGGAAATGACCAGTCCGGGAGGGGTGGTGCTGTCCACGGCATTTACCGGTGTGGTGCTTTTCGGTACCCGGAATGAAATATCTTCATCATAGGGCGTACCTTTTTCACCATCGGGCAGTGCTGGCAGGTATAGTGTATCATCCGGCAATCCGGCAGGCAGATTGAGCATACAGCCCGGACAACCACTTTGAGCCGGCAGGATGGTCAGGGCAGAAAAAAACAGGCAAAGAGAGAGTAGAAGTTGTCGCATAACAACCGGTTTTAAGTGTGAAAGAATTCGTTGCGCGGCAGGAGGAATGCAGGAATACGATTAAAGGGGCCAAAGGCGGCAACAACTTTTCAGAGACCGGAAGTACGGAGGGGCTACTGCGTACACAGTGCAGCCGTCAGTCCGGCATCGACATCCATTTAGCATTTCTGAGTGGTTGTTCAACTTTTCCAATTTCAAATTTTTCTTTTCCAATTTCAAATGGATTGTCTTGTGAACATCCGTTTTATTTGAAATTGGAAATTTGAAAAGAAAAATTTGAAAAGTTTTAAGGCCACGGAAGTGCTAAATACATACCGACAAGGAGTCCGGCTGACGGCTGTGCAGTAGCATAAACTTAAATCTTGATCAGGCGACGCGTGGATTTTCCGTCGGCATTACCGATCGAATACAGGTACGTGCCATTGGGTAGTTGACTGGCGTCGTAGTCAAACTGGTTGGCGCCTTCGTACAATTGTACTTTTTCAGTGTAGATGCGTTTGCCTACCAGGTTGAATACCTCAAACAGGAAAGTGCCGGTTTGGGTGGATTGTACTTCAATCCGGGTATGTTGGCTAACCGGATTAGGTACGGCGCGTACGGCGCTGAAAGGACTGCCCAGTTCACCGGTGGCAGAGACACATTGGCCGGTAGGGTTCAGGATGAGGTAGTAGTGGTCATCCGGTGCAGAAGGATCGCCAGGGAAAGTGACCGGCAGGGGGACCGGCAGGAGTACGGTCAGGACGCTGGCTGTGAGTGTAAGATCCAGGGTGTCGGGGCTGGGATTGGAGGCATCCGGCGTGCCGTGCAGCAGGATACAGCCCAGCGTGGAGGCCGGGAAAACACAGTTTGGCGGATCGCAGGTGTATTGCATGCCTGCCGGGTAGTTGCCGATACCATCCGTTGTTGGGATGCTTACGTTGACCAGTCCGATCGGTGTGCCCTGATACACAAAGGTTGGCGGTACATTGATCGTTACTGACTGGTTGTAAGGTTCATTTATGCAAGCCAGATTGAGGTTGTAAACGGCTGAGTCGGGCGACCAGGGCGCCGGAGACAACAGCCCGCCGGTGACAAGGATGTTGGAGTCGCGCTCACAGTTTTGCGCGATGGTGTACAGCGGGGTCAGCATAGCAGCGAGAAGAAGCAGAAGTAGTGTTTTTCTCATACGGTTTACGTGTTAATGTGCAGATTGGTTAATAACGTACAGGTGTTGTTGGTTTTGCGTTCAGCCTGGTGCTGGCAGGTAGCGTTCTGCGGTATTGCGGGAACGCAGGGATGAAGTTCCGGTATTTTCCGAATTTGTAAGCAATATCCGGATATTTATCGATCTGGCAGTTGGGTTAACAGTCTGTTAGCATAAAAAAACGAGGAATAGCCAGATGGCTGATTCCTCGTTTTGTCTTGAATGTATAGGTAAAAAAGGTGGCCTGATCAGGTGTTTGCCTTTTCTACGATCTTTTTAAACGTAGCCGGGTTGTTGAGCGCCAGGTCAGCCAGAACCTTACGGTTCAGGGAGATGCCTTTCTGGCTGAGGGCGTGGATAAAGCGGCTGTACGACATACCCTCCATGCGGGTAGCGGCGTTGATACGGGCGATCCACAGACGGCGGTAGCTGCGTTTTTTAGCTTTCCGGTCGCGGAAGGCATAGGTCCAGCCTTTTTCCAGCGTGTTTTTGGCTACGGTGTATACTTTGGAACGGGCGCCGAAATAGCCGCGGGCGGCTTTCATGATCTTTTTCCGGCGGGCGCGACTGGCCGGATTGTTGGTTGCTCTTGGCATGGTGTGTGATTTTTTAGTGCAACAACGGGATTTGCGAAAGGGCTGCTGTTATGGGTTTTCCCTGAAGCAAATACTTTTACCGAAGTCCTCGTTAAAAAATGTGTAGAATCGGCCTGCTGCGTTCAACAGGTCGGGTACTGGCATCATTAGATGGCCAGCATACGCTCAATGCGCGCATGTTCGCTTTGATGTACAATAACATCTCCACGCAGGTGGCGCTTGGCTTTCTTTGTTTTGGTACGCATCTGGTGACGCATACCAGCACGATTGCGTTTGACTTTCCCGGAGCCGGTCACTTTAAAACGTTTCTTGGCGCCGGAGTGGGTCTTCATTTTCGGCATGGCAAAAATGTGTTTTTTGAAAAATGGAGCGCAAAGGTAAGGTAATCTGATCGGTAATGTGTGGAATGGGGAAGATTTTTTTTAATGCGGGAAAGGAGGCTTCGTCTGCGACGGAGGAGTCTCCTTTCCCGCATAAGTATATCATTTCTTCCCGGGGGTCTTTTTGGGCGCAATGATAACCATCATACGCTTTCCGTCGAGGCGGGGAAGTTGCTCGGCAGTGCCAAATTCTTCCAGCTCTTTGAGGAAGCGGAGGAGAAGCAGTTCGCCACGATCCTTGAAAACGATAGCCCGGCCGCGGAACTGTACATAGGCTTTTACCTTATTGCCTTCCGAGAGGAAGTTTTTGGCGTGCCGCAGTTTGAAGTCAAAATCGTGATCGCCGGTTTCCGGACCAAAACGGATTTCTTTCAGTTGCTGCTTGACCGCTTTGGCCTTGAGCTCTTTTTCTTTTTTCTTCTTTTGGTACAGGAATTTATTGTAATCAATGATCCGCGCAACAGGCGGGCTGGCGTTCGGAGAGATCTCCACCAGGTCAAGCCCCAATTCTTCTGCCCAGGAAATTAATTTTGAGGTCGGATATACACCAGTCTCTACTTTTTGGCCGACTGCTTCCGAAATTTCTTCCAGATTTTCACCAACGAGCCGGAGCTCCGGTACCCGAATGAATTCGTTTATGCGGTGTTCTGCCTGTTTCTGACGTGGTGGAAAAGGCCGGCGGCCGCGCTGTTGGTTCGGCCCGCCACCGGAAGGACGATTGGCGCCGCCTACCGGGCGATTCTGTCCACCAGCGGGACGATTTTGTCCGCCGGAAGGGCGATTCTGTCCACCGGGACGGTTTTGATTGCTGCCAGAGCGATTTTGATTGCTATCGCCGGATTTAGGAGAAGAAGGTTTTAATGCCAATTAAATAAAAAGTTTTGTGAATAAATTCGGTTCGGGCTATGGCTTAACAGGCGCTGGGAAAAAAAATTGGATACCCGGAACCGCGACCGAATACCCAGCGCTTGTAGGTTTTACCCTTGCACAAAAGTAAACATAATTAACCGAAAGAGGGTTTCCCGGGCACAAAAAAAATTTTTTGTTTTGAATTGCGGAATAGGTACCACGTGTACCTTTTTCCTAACTTTGAGGTTGTTTTTCAAATCACACCCGGTTGCCAGTTCGATAAACCTTTTTCCGCCTGCATATAGTTACGTACTGGCTGATGCAAGGATCCGGGGAGCCCGGTTTTCCCGAATGGTTGTTTTTAGATCCCCATGCTGCCACTGTTTAACCCGCTGCTGACCGACGCATGTACGCTGACATTATCTTACCCCTGGCGCTGCCAAAACGGACTTATACTTACTCCGTTCCGGTTGAACTGGCCAATGATCTGCTGGCTGGTATCCGGGTAGAGGTCCCGTTCGGTAAAAGCAAACTGTACAGTGGCGTTGTTTCACGAATCCACCATGAAAAGCCGGCTTATCGCATTAAAAGTATCCTGGCTGTGCTGGATGACATGCCGGTGGTCGGTGCCCGGCAACTGGCACTTTGGGATTGGCTTGCCGATTATTACTGTTGTACCCTGGGAGAGGTGATGAATGCTGCACTGCCGGGGCACCTCAAGCTGACCAGTGAAACCAAACTGGTATACCATCCGGCATATGGTGATGATTTCAGCGAACTGGATGATGAAGAATATCTGTTGGCAGAGGCCTTACACCTGCAACAGGAGATCACGATCGACGATGCCCGGAAAATACTAAATAAAAAAACGGTGTTCCCGGCGGTACAGCGGCTTTTGCAAAAAGGTGTGCTCACCCTTCGGGAAGACCTGCAACAGAAATATCAACCCAAAAAAGTACTGGCTGTCCGACTGGCAGAGCCATACCGGTCAAATGAAGATTTGCTTCGGGGCGTATTCGATGAGCTGGGGCGCGCTGAAAAACAGGAGGAAATGTTGCTGGCCTACCTGCATCTGGCGCAAAGCCGTCCCTGGATACGCCGGCAGGAACTGGTAGATAAGGCTGGTGGGAGTGATGCCGCTCTGCGGGCACTGGTCAAAAAGGAAGTTTTGGAGCTCTACGAGCGGGAGATCAGCCGGTTGCCCGGATTTGAGGATGAACTGGTCGAAGCCGACTCCCTTTCCGAACCGCAACAACGTGCCCTTTCAGAGATACACGCAGCCTTTCGGGAAAAAGAAGTCGTGCTGCTGCAGGGCGTGACCGGCAGCGGAAAAACCCGTGTATACCTGGAATTGATGCATGAGGTGCTTCTTCAGGGAGGGCAGGTGTTATACTTGTTGCCGGAGATTGCCCTGACCACTCAGATCATCAACCGGTTGCAACGTGTTTTTGGCGCCGATGTGGCGGTGTACCATTCCAGGATCAATTATAATGAACGGGTAGAGATCTGGCGTGCTGCCTCGACAGGCAAACCGGTGTTGTTGTCTGCCCGGTCCGGTTTGTTCCTGCCCTTCCGGAACCTCCAGTTGATTATTGTCGATGAAGAACACGACAGCTCGTTTAAGCAATATGATCCGGCACCGCGCTACAATGCCCGGGATACGGCCATCTATCTGGCCAGCCTGTATGGCGCCAAAGTACTGTTGGGTACTGCTACACCGTCCCTGGAGTCGTATTACAATGCCAAACAGGGAAAGTTTGGCCTGGTGGAAATGACTGAACGGTTTGGCGGACTTCAATTACCCGAGATCCACCCGGTTGACCTTCGGGTACATCAAAAAAAACGGCAAATGCATGGGATCTTCTCGCCCGATTTGCTGGACGCATTGAAGCAGGCCCTGGAGCAGGGCGAACAGGCAATCCTGTTCCAGAACCGGCGGGGGTATTCTCCCATACTGGAATGCCGGACTTGTGGATGGACGGCCCAGTGCCGGCATTGCGACGTCAGCCTGACCTACCACAAACACCAGCACCGCCTGCGTTGTCATTATTGTGGCTTCCAGGAGCAAACCCCTGCGGTATGCCCCGCATGCGGTGATGGTAAGATAGCCCTGCTTGGTTTTGGCACTGAAAAGATCGAAGACGAACTCAAACTGTTCCTTCCGGAAGCCCGGGTGGGACGAATGGACCTCGATACGGCCAGTTCTAAAAACAACCTGGTCGCGCTCCTGAATGATTTTGAAGAAAAACGCCTGGATATCCTGGTCGGCACCCAAATGGTGACCAAAGGCCTGGACTTTGATAATGTGGGAATTGTTGGTGTATTGGGCGCCGATCAGCTGGTGCGCTTTCCGGATTTCCGTGCCGGTGAGCGTGCCTATCAGTTATTGACCCAGGTTGCCGGCCGCGCCGGCCGCAAGCACAAACGCGGCCGGGTATTGATGCAGGCCTGGAACCCTGACCACCCGGTGCTGAAAGAGGTGGTTAATGGCGATTTCGCAGGCTTTTTGGCGCGGGAATTACAGGAGCGCCGGGATTTTCAGTATCCGCCTTATTTCCGGCTCGTACATATTACCCTGCAACACCGGGATGATAAGATCGTGTATCTGGCTGCCGATCGCTTTGCCAAACTGCTGCGGCAGTCTATGGGAAAACGTGTGCTGGGTCCCGTTCAACCGCCAGTCCCGCGGATCCGCAGCTACTATGGGCAGCAGATTATGGTGAAACTGGAAAAGTCCGGGCAGGTGATCACAGCTGCAAAAGACCTGATCCGCAAAGTATCCCTTGAAGTGAGCAGTCAGCCGGGTTGGGGGCAGTTGCGGATTGCCGTTGACGTCGATCCTATATGACGCATCGTATCGGATGTTTCCGGCAGATACCTACCGTTTTACCAGTGCCTTTATTTTTTCCAGGTTGTTGTACTGCGTCCAGATACGCATGCCTTCCTCTTCCTGTACCAGCTCGCCTTTGTGGTTGATCAGAAGCGTGGTCGGGAGTTTTATAACATAGGCGTCGAGGTAGGTAATATCCAGCCGGGCAAAGTCAAAACTGAGATTTTGCTGCTGCCGGAATGACTTGATCTTAGCCAGGTCTTCCGTGGTCACAGCCAGAAAGACAATATCGTTTTTATATTGCTGATACAGTGTTTCCATGGAAGCCATTTCGTTGATGCAGGGTTTGCACCAGGTTGCCCAGAAGTTCAGGAAAACGGCTTTCCCATTGAATTTATGCAGGGTGAAAGGTTGCCCTTTCAGATCGGTCATGGTTATTTTCTCCAGCCGTTCGCTCAGCTGGACCGGAGGGAGAGGCGCAGTGGCGGGCTGTCTGGTTTTGCAGGAGAGAAAGCAGGCAAAAATGGCCAAGAAGCAGGAATGGATGATTATTTTCTTCATTTATTGCCGGATTAGAGCAGTCGTAACTTAGTTTTGTGTGGCAATGGGCATTTGGCATTTGCGCAATCCGGTTGTTTGACCTGCGTCATTTCCGGAATAGATGTTAAATGTATATAGGATTACCAAATCAAATACCAGAATGAGAAACCTTTTACTCCCTGCTTTGATTTTTCTGTTTATCGGCAACAAACTTTCAGCACAAAATGGACTTCCCCAGAACCCGGAACCCGGCAAATGTTATATCCGGTGTATTACGGAGGACAAATGGAAGGATCAGACCAAAAAGGTCATGATCCGGCCGGCTCATAAAAAACTGGCAGTGGTGCCTGCTGAATACAAAGAGGTGGATGATACGGTAATGGTCAAAGCCCCGACCAAACGTTTTGAATATGTACCGGCCGTGTATAAAACAGTAGTGGATACGATACAGGTGGTTGAGCCATATAACAAGATCAATGTGGTGCCGGCAAAATTGCGGGTCTCTTCGGAAGATGTGGTGTACCAGCCTGCTTATGCCCGTTTCGAATGGAAATCGGATATTGAAAATTGCAAATCCAATGACCCGAGGGACTGTATGGTGCTGTGCTATGTCGAATACCCCGAGCAGAAAAGCCCGATCCCTACCCAGGTTTTGGACGCGGATGCGTCAACCACTTCAGAACCGGTATCCGGTAAGGTCATTACCATTGAAAGGCAGGTAGTGGCTACACCGCCTCAGGTGCGGGAAATTGAGATTCCGGCGGAATATGAAGTGGTTAAACGGAAAGTGCTGATAAAGGACGAATCAGTCGAGGAAGTGGTGGTGGAAGCCATTTATCGCAACGAGACGGTCCGCGTATTGGAAGAAAAAGGCGGCATGGAAGTCTGGGAAGAGATCGAATGCAACCTGACCGACCCGAATGTACTACCGATCTTCTACGAACTGGGCAGCGCCCGGATAACGCCGGAGTCCAGAAAGATAATTGATGAGAAATTGTATAAGTTGATGACCGAAAAGCCCCTTATCCGGATTGAAATCAATGCCCATACCGATTCACGCGGGTCCGAGGAGTTCAACCTTGATCTTTCCCAGCGGCGGGCACAGGCGGTCGTAAATTACCTCGTTTCGAAAGGCATCAAAAGTAACCGCCTGATCGCAAGGGGGTACGGTGAAGCCAAACTGATCAATGAATGTAGCGACGGTGTGGAATGTACCGAAGAGCAGCATGCCAAAAACCGTCGAACCGAATTCCGGGTCTTGACGAATTGATCGGTTTGGATGTTGATGTGTTAATTTGGGTTTTCCTGCTGCAAATCAACACATCAACATCGCCTACCCTGCGTTCTATTAATCACCGCCTTCTTCTCATATTATTTGTTTGGGTAATCACAATGACCCAATAGGAGCGATCTGTTCCTTGCTGGGCCGCTCTGGGGCTGCCCGGACTATTCCTGTATACTGTTTTCACATTCTGCATATCAATCTGGAAATGAGACCTCTTATTACGATCGTAATTACACTTGGCATCGGATGTCTGTTCGCTCAAAAGCCGCAGCTGGTCGTGCCTGCCGGCCACACTGGTGAAGTAACTGCCGTAGCTGTTTCTCCGGACGGGAAATATATACTGACAGGCTCCGGTGATAACACCGCCAAATTATGGGATCTGGACGGACGGGAAATTCAGTCTTTTACAGCGCATGAATTTGTGGTGAGTGCGGTGGCTTTTTCTCCGGATGGACAATCCGTCCTCACCGGTAGCTATGACGGTACAGCCCGGTTATGGAACTTGTCAGGAGGGAAACCTAAAATATTTAAAGGCCATACGAATTATGTAACCGCTGTGGCCTTTTCCCCGGATGGACAATCCATCCTGACGGGAAGCTACGACGGCACGGCCGTACTTTGGAGCCTGTCCGGTTCGGTACGTCAGACATTTAATCTTACCTCCCGTGTGCTTGCTGTAGCCTTCTCCCCAAAAGGTGATCTGGTACTGACAGGGGAGGATAATGGATTAGTTAAATGCTGGCAATTAAACGGTAATACAGAACAGGTTTTTAAGCATACCGGTGCGGTCAAATCTGTGGCTTTTTCCCCGGATGGCCGGTTTGTACTCACCGGGTGTCTTGATGGCAAGGTTAAAGTCTGGAATCTATCAGGTTCCACGGAACAAACACTCAAACGGCTAGGCGCTATCCACGCTGTGGCCTATTCTCCTGCCGGACAGTATTTTGTAACCGGTTGTTTCGACGACGGGGTGGCGGAAGTCCGTACAGTTTCCGGTCAGGTGCAAAAGACCTACAAGGGACATGAGTTTGGGATAAATGCGGCAGTTTTCACTCCTGATGGCAAATACGTTCTGACGGGAAGTGCGGATGGTACTGCCAGACTCTGGGACCTGAACGGTAAAACAGTGCAGGTTTTCGACAAGCACTCCAGTGAAATTACGGCAATTGCCTGTTCCACAGACGGCCATTTTTTATTGTCCGGTAGCACGAATGGCACTATAAAACTGGCGGATCTTACCGGTTTTACGTTGAAATCATTCCCCGGGCATCGGGAGGAGATCAGCTCCATGGTCTTTTCTCCGGATAATAAAACTTTCCTGTCCGGCAGCTACGATGGCAAGGTTAAACTATGGGACCTGTCGGGTACGGAAATAACGACACTTGGCGGTCATAAGGGGCAGGTGAATGCGGTGGCCTTTTCTCCAGACCAGCAGTTTGTTCTCAGTGGCAGTTACGATCAAACAGCCCTGATCCGGCCCCTGAACGGGGTAGATTCGATCGTTCGCCTGGAGCATCCGGACGCGGTTACTGCGGTAACCTGGTCGGCTGACGGTAAGTTTGTTCTGACGGGTTGTGCTGACGGAGGGGTCAGAACCTGGACTGCTTCCGGTGTGCAGGAAAGCGCTTTTTCAGCAGCATCCCAAATTAAAGCACTGGCCCTGGCGCCCCATGATTCCATCGTTGCTACCGGAGCCTATAACGGACTGGTGCAGCTTTGGGACCGGACCGGTCAGTTGATCCAGACTTTCGGCCGGCCGGGCAGTGAAGTGCTTTCGGTTGCGTTCTCACCCGATGGCCAGTACGTTTTGGCTGGTTATGCCGACAAAACTGCCCGGCTTTGGAGTATAAGTGATGGCAGGCTTGCCCGAAAATTATCCGAGCATTCGTCCGAGGTTACAGCAGTCATGTATTTACCCGGCGGCAAATCAGCCGTAACAGCGGGCAAGGACGGGGTGATCAAGTTTTGGGAGCCGCTTTCAGGAAAGGAGCAGGTTTCGCTTATTCCAATCGATGCGGAAGACTGGGCTGCAATGACACCCGCCGGGCTTTTCAATGCTTCGGAAGGTGCTATGAAAATCATGTATTATGTGGACAATCGCGAGGTGGTTGCCCTGGAACAGCTCAAGGAGCGCTATTTCGAACCTTACCTGCTGCAAAAAGCGCTGGGATTGGCTGAAGGTGGGCTGCGAACGGTTGACGGACTGACGAAATTGCCTCTTTACCCAAAGGTTGTATCCGCAGAAATAATAAATGACAGTCTCCGGGTACAACTGGAGAAACGAGCAGGCGGCATGGGCAAGGTGGCCTTATTGCTGGATGATAAGATTGAGTTATCGGCGGATATCAACCCGGATGGGGAAATTGCCTTGTCGTTGGATCTCAATACATTCGCCAGTCACTTTATCCCCGACACCAGGAACCGGTTGTCGTTGCGGACGTACAACACGGCGGGCTCGCTGAAAAGTCAACCGTATTGGCTTGACTACACCCCGTCAGAGGTTCGGGAAAGGGGAAGCTCGAACCGTGTTTCCATGCGATCGAGAAACGATGTTGCACTGGAGACGATCAACTTGTATGCACTGGTCGTCGGGACAGCCACTTACCGTGGTGAACAACTCAACCTGAAATTCCCCGACAAAGATGCCAGTGCTTTTGCCGAGGCATTGCAGACAACCGGTTCAAAATTATTTGGCGAAAATGTGGAGATCAAACTACTCACGACCAGTACGGAAACCTGGCCCCGTAAAGCGGAGATCGCGGCCGCATTAAAGGATTTTGCCGCTAAAGCTGACCCGAACGACATTTTATTGGTCTACCTGTCGGGCCACGGGATCACCTATCCGCCCAATAGTGAAAAAGGACGGTTCCATTATCTTACCACGGATATCCTCAGTGATAAGCTGGATGACCCTTCTGTACTCGAAACCCAGGCCATTGCCCAGGATACGCTGCAGGAATGGATACGGGAGGTGGCTGCACGAAAGCGAATACTTATTCTCGATGCATGTAATTCCGGCCGGGTCGTCGAAACTCTGGGGCCTGGTGAAAAAGCGCTTAACAGCGATCAGCGCCGCGCCTTGGAACGGATGAAAGACCGCAGTGGTATGTTTGTGTTGGCAGGCAGCGCTGCAGATAAATCCAGCTATGAAGCCAGCCGTTTCGGACATGGCCTGCTTACTTACAGTCTGCTCAATAATATGCCATTGGTTGCCGCCAATAATGATAAATTGATTGAAGTGGGCGAACTGTTCAGCAATGTCCTGGAGCAGGTGCCCCGTCTGGCCAAGGATATTGGCAAGGTGCAGGAGCCCGAGTTGATCGGTTCCGGCAGCTGGGCCATCGGGATTATTGACGGTGCGCCGCCATATCCGATCCCCCAAGCTATCCCGGTATTCCTGCGCACGATGTTCTTAGATGTTAACCGAAACAGGGATCTGAAGCAGGTAACGGAAGCCGTGGACCAGGCCCTTAAAGAACTGGCAGCAGTCAAACAACCTGCGATTGCTTTTTGGGATGTTGCGGAATTCGGCGGTGACCATTATTTCCTCGGTGGAAAGTATAGCGTAGAGGGTGCCTCAATAAAGGGTGATGCGACACTGTACCGTGTTGACGAAGTAGTGCAGACCTTTAATTTCGGGCCGGCTGAGTCTGTAGAGGCTTTGGCCGATGAAATAATTGGAAAGGTGCTGGCATCCCTGAGCCAGACGACACAGAACTAGTGGCACAAAGGCCCTCTGGTCCTCATCTATGGCGCGGTCCATCTCTTTGAAGGACAAATAAAAGGGTTGGTAAAAGGGAGAGCGGTGCGCTTGCAGTTTGGATGAATGTGCCAACGATTTGCACGTTTTTCAGGACTGGGTGTGGTTAAAAGTGTGATATTTGTGGCGCGATAATGGAGATGCAAATTAGCCTGAAAGTGATCCGTATTCTGGTGATTGTAGTCGGTGTTTTGACCGTGAAGGGAATAGTAGCCGGTCAAAACACGGCCCATCACTTTTTTTCCCACCTGACTACGGAAGACGGGCTTCCCATTTCAAGGATTCGTTGTTTCCTGCAAGACCAGCAGGGGTTTATGTGGGTCGGCACGGAAGCCGGCCTGAACCGGTATGAAGGCCGTGAATTCACCATCTTTAAACATCATTCTGCAATTCCCGGAACCCTGACCAACAGTTCTGTGCTGGCCTTGCTGGAGGATAGTTCCGGGAGTTTTTGGGTCGGTACGCGGGGAGGGCTTCAATTGATGGACCGCGACCGGAATTTGTTTTTTCCATCGCATATGCCAGCAGACCATCCATTGAGTGCTGTCCGCCATGTACTCGTGCTCCGCGAAAGTCGAAGTGGCTATATCTGGATCGGTACAACCGGAGGCTTGTTCCGGCTGTCGGTAAGACCCGGCGTCCGGCCCTCCCCGGACTCACTGGATCTTCAATTCAAACAGAAAGAACTTGAACTTACAGCGATCACCTTTGGATTGGGATCCTCCGATGATACAGCCGGGCGTCGTGTCTGGTGTTTGGAAGAAGACCGAGAAGGCTATTTCTGGATTGGTACGACCACCGGCCTGTACCGGCTGGGGCCGGATCAAGTCACGGCCATGCCCGCAGACCAGGTCTTTCCGGATGGTGTAACAATGCCTGCCGGCTTATCAGTGCAGGCACTTGAAACGGACCACGCGGGAAACCTGTGGATCGGGACAAATGCCGGTTTGTTGAGGCTTTCGGCTGATCGCCTTTCCATGCGTGTGTTCCGTGCCAATGGAAGCGGGCCGGGGAGCATCAGTGATGACTTTATTACCGAGTTGGAAGAAGATGATCAGCATAACCTCTGGATTGGTTCCGATGGAGGCGGGCTGGACCTTTGGGATGCTGAAACAACCACTTTTGTTCACTTGCAACATGACCGGAATAATCCGGGGAGCCTGGGCGATAACAACGTTGAGGCGCTTTATGAGGACCGGCAGGGTGGTCTTTGGGTAGGCACCCATCGTGGTATCAGTTTTCACAATCGGTACCGCAAACCATTTTCATTATACCGGGAAAACGGCATGGCAGGTTCTGTCCCTCCCGGTATGATCAACAGTTTTTTTGAACGACCGGATGGCCGGATCTGGATCGGGGTAGATGACAATGGCCTGGGCTTGCTGGACCTGAAAACCGGTGTTATTACGTCGTACCGGCATGTGCCGGGTAATCCGGAAAGTATTGCAGATGATGATGTGACAACTGTGCTGGAAGATCGTGCCGGCATGGTCTGGGTTGGCAGCTGGGGTGGGGGGCTTTCGCGCTTTAAGGCAGCACCTACACCAGTCCGGCCGGGGACGGGCTTTGTACACTTTATGCCGGATAACAACCCCGGTTCGCTGAATGACGAGGATATCTGGACACTGTTTGAAGACCGGGAGGGGGTAATTTGGGTTGGAACAGTGGATGGTGGGCTTAATCGTTTTGATCGGGAATCGGGTACATTCAGGATTTACCGGCATGATCCGGGGGATCCGGGAAGTATTATGAGCAATTGGGTGTTGGATATATGGCAGGAGCCCTCCGGAAAGTTCTGGGTTGCGACTACTGGTGGAATGAGTCGCTTTGACCCTGCTTCAGGCCGCTTTGATAACTATCCGGTACAGGCTCCTGTTGGCATGACCGCTGTGTATGCCATACAGCCGGACGGTGCAGGCGGGTATTGGCTGGCAACCCGGAGCGGACTTGCCCTGTTTGAGCCTTTAACCCGGACATATACATTCTGGCAGGAGCGTGATGGCCTGGCCGACGATTATGTCTTGTCTCTCCTGAAAGACCGGAGCGGTGACCTGTGGATGGGTACAGGTACGGGGCTTTCCCGGTTTGATCCGGAAACCAGGGTTTTCCGAAACTATGATGTACACGACGGGCTGCAAGCCGGTGAGTTTTCAGTTGCCCACCTGGAAACCCGTTCCGGGGAATTCCTGTTTGGTGGGGTGAGTGGCTTTAACGTGTTTCATCCGGAAAGTATCCGGCATAATACAATTATGCCGCCGGTTGTCCTGACTGATTTTCGTATTTTTAATCAGCCGGTACCGGTACAAGGATCAGTGGCAGATTCGGTAAAGGGGGTGTTTACCCTGGATCGGAGTATCCTTCATACGGAGGTGCTTGAACTGGCATATTGGCAAAATGATATTGCCTTCGGGTTTGCGGCCCTGAACTTTCTTGACCCGGGGAAAAACCGCTATAAATATCAGCTCAAAGGATATAAAGACGCCTGGATTGAAACGGAGCCGGGGCAGAACCTTGTCAGTTATACCAATCTGGCACCCGGACAGTACACCTTCCGGGTGATCGCCGCCAATAATGATGGTGTCTGGAATGTTACGGGCACCAGCATCCGGCTTGTGATTCACGCCCCCTGGTGGAAAACCTGGTGGGCTTACCTGAGTTATCTGTTGATCGGAGCGGGGCTTTTCTATCTGTTCCGTCGGTATGAGTTGAACCGGCAGCGGCTCAAACATGATCTGGAACTGGAGCAGGTGGAGGCGGAAAAGTTGAAAGAACTGAATGCAGCCAAATCGCGGCTGTATGCCAATATCACACATGAGTTCCGGACGCCGCTAACCGTCATTCTGGGCATGACAGAACAGGCGGAACGTGATCCGGGAACCAAACTGCAGGAAGCGATCAAACTTATCCGCAGGAATGGCAGCCATTTGTTGGCATTGGTCAATCAAATGCTTGACCTCACCAAACTGGAATCCAATCGCATGTCGGTGCAGCTGATCCAGGGAGACATCGTGGCATACGTCAAGTATGTGACCGAATCCTTTCTTTCCATGGCAGAGGGTAAAGACCTGCGTTTGGAACTGGCAGCGGACCAGGATTCGATCTTTATGGATTATGATCCGGGCAAGATCCTCCAGTTATTGTCCAACCTGATCTCCAATGCGATCAAGTTTACCCCACCGGGCGGTTCGATCCGTTTACATGTTTCAACAGAGGATCCCGGGTCGCCGGCCCCAACCAATCTGATCGTCCGCATTCGGGATACCGGAATCGGGATTGCGCCGGAACACCTGCCACATATCTTTGACCGCTTTTATCAGGCGGACAATTCCAACACACGAAAAGGGGAAGGCACGGGTATTGGCCTGGCACTGGCAAAAGAACTGATGCGGTTGTTCCACGGTGATATCTCTGTGGAAAGTACCCTGGGAACGGGTACTGAATTTACACTGCGCCTGCCAATTCAGCGGACTGCCCCGCTGGAACAAACGATCCCGGTCGTGCCCCGGCAACCGGTGGTGCCGGTCGCTACCGAAACTCCGGCGTCCCCTGTAACTGCTTCAACACCGGCCGGAGAACCAGACTGGCCATTGCTCCTGTTGGTGGAAGACAACGCCGACGTGCGTACATACCTGATCAGCTGTCTGGACAACCAGTACAGACTGATAACTGCTGTTAATGGACAGGAGGGAATAGAAAAAGCGTTGGAGCATATTCCGGATATCATTATCAGCGATGTGATGATGCCCGAAAAAGACGGGTTTGAAGTATGTGACGCCTTGAAGCGGGACCCGCGTACCAGTCATGTGCCGGTAGTCCTGTTGACTGCCCGGGCTGCAGTAGAAGACCGGATCGCCGGGTTGGAACGGGGCGCTGATGCCTATATGGCCAAACCATTCAACCAGGAAGAACTGCTGGTACAGCTGCAAAACCTGCTCCAGTCCCGTCGCCGGCTGCAGGATCGCTACCGCCGGCTGGATGCGCCGGTTGCGCATGCGAGTCCGGACGAAAAAATTGAAGATGCCTTTTTGTTGGACCTGCGAGGTGTTATCGAGACAGAGATCAATAATGCAGACCTGTCGATTGAAGCCTTGTGCCGTAGGATTGGTATGAGCCGCATGCAATTACACCGCAAGATCAAGGCACTCACCGGACGCTCGACTGCTTTGTATGTGCGAAGTGTGCGGCTGCAGCGTGCCATGGAACTATTGGCCGGATCGGATATGAACGTGTCCGAGATTGCCTATGCGGTAGGCTTTGACGATCCCAAATATTTCAGTCGGGTGTTTTCAGAGGAGTTCGGACTTGCGCCCAGTGAAGTGCGGGGCAACTGACGCCGCTTTTCCTCTTGCGATCACCAGATTATTGCCTATATTGCCTGTAGCACAGGTTAAATCTGCTTTTGTTACAATACTCCACCCATTTGTTACAATAGTACGAGGCAGGGCGGCGGATTACTTTCACCTTTGAGGCATTACTTTTTAATCCCGTCAGGGCACGCTGGTGCCGGAAGACTCCGCCGGTATTATGAGAACCGAAAAAGCTCGCATACCTCTAATAATCGAACAATCGCCAAATGAAGCTTGTTGTAAACGCCTGCCCGAATGTGCTCCGGGAGGGCGTTTTTTATTCTAGCAGCTAATAAACCACCTAAATCAACCTGGGAAGCAGCAGCACCCCCTACCTTACAATAAGTATTTCGTGGTTCCGGCCAGATGACCGATCTTAAGGATTGGTCATCATGTAATTTCCTGGTATGAAAGACAATTTTTCCCGGCAGGCGGCTGAATACGCCCGTCACCGGCCGTTCTATCCACCGGCAATGGTAGCTTATCTGGCCGGGTTGGTACCGTGCCGTCAGCTGGCTTGGGATTGCGCTACCGGAAACGGACAGATTGCCTGTCAACTGGCGGAGCATTTTGAGCAGGTACTGGCTACGGATATTTCGGAAAATCAATTGCGTCATGCCGTTTTGCACCCCAGGGTGCAATATAAACAGGAGCCCGCAGAGCATTGTTCGGCACCTGACCAGTCAGTCGACCTGATCGTGGTAGCGCAAGCGGTCCACTGGTTTGATTTTGATTGTTTTTTTGGCGAGGTACATCGCGTCCTGCGTCCGGGAGGTGTAGTGGCATTGATCGGTTACAGCCTGTTTGGAACGGGGGATCCCGGAGTAGACAAAGTCATCCGGTATTTTTATTCGGAAATTACAGGCCCTTTCTGGGATAAAGAACGCCGGCACATTGATACCGCGTTCCGTACGATACCGTTTCCTTTTGCAGAAATAGACATACCGGACTTCTCCATGGATTTCGAATGGACGGTAGAAGACGTGTTGGGGTACTTTCAAACCTGGTCGGCGGTACAACATTACCGGCAGGCAAAAAGCGAGGAGCCGGTGGCGTTGGTCGAGCCTTTGTTGCGGGAAGTATGGGGTGACGCGGAAACGCGTCCGGTCCGGTTCCCGCTTATATATAAAGTCGGACGTGCGGAGGAAAGGGCGGCACATACAAAAGCGGAGCGGTTATAAAACGTTGGCAAGTTGCTCCTTGACCTTTTCCAGTTCGTCCTTCATTTGTACTACCAGCCGCTGAATATCAGCGTCATAGGCTTTTGCACCCAAGGTGTTGATCTCCCGGCCCATTTCCTGGCTGATAAAATTAAGGGTGCGTCCGGTAGATTTACCGTTGTTTTTCTGCTCGATCTGTTCGATAAAATAGGTACAGTGTTGTTCCAGCCGGACCTTTTCTTCCGTGATGTCCATCTTTTCCAGGTAGTACAGGATCTCCTGCTCAAAGCGGTTGGCGTCGAGATTTTCTTTGCCGAAATTTTCCTCCATGTTGTTGCGGATACGTTCCCGCATGCGGGCGAAGCGTTCGGTTTCAAACGGAACGACATTGGCCAGGTGTTGCAGTATGTTGGATACGCGCAACCGGAGGTCCGCTTCCAGGGCCCGTCCTTCCTGCAGGCGGAATTCGCGCAGGTGGTCGAGCGCTTCCGTCACTACATCACATACAGCCTGCCATTCGGCATCGTCTACTTCACCGGAAGGGACAGAGGAGACGTTGGGGATCCGCATGATCGTTTGTAACAGGTCGTGCTGTGGTATGCCGAGTTCCTGGGTCAGCCGGGTCAGTTCGCGGTGATACCCCCGGAACAGGCCTTCGTTGAGGCTGACAAGTGCTCCGCCATCCACACTCTGCACATCAACCAGCAGGTCGATTTTGCCCCGTTCAGCATGGTCGATGACCAGTTTGCGCAATTCGATCTCTTTTTCCTTGTAATCGCCCGGAAGGCGCATTTTCAGATCGGTCAGTTTCGAATTCAGGGTGCGTAACTCAACGGAGATGTTTTTACCGTTAAAACTGCCGGAGGCACGGCCGTAGCCGGTCATGGAAAGAAGCATAAACCAGAAGGATTAAGTGGTTGGATGGTGCTGTCTGGTAACTGGACTGCTGTGTTGGTTTGTTTGTTGATGCCGGGGCAGCCCCGGTGGTTGGGGCAGGTCCGGTCGGGCGCATTTTAGCCCGAATTGGCCGGTAAAGGTATGTAAAATCGAACCTGAGCGGATTGTTGAAATATATTTTTACAAAAAAGTATTATAAAGTTTTGATTTAGAGTAAGTTTGCAAGTAGCCCACTAAATTCACCTGGTTAATACGCTCAGAACCGGTTAGCTGCCGTTAGCATGTCCCATCGATTCCGGTATAACGGCTAGTTTTTGATTTTCAACTAAGTATGCGTCGGAAAAAGTCCAGCAAAAGTTTGTGCAGGTGAAAATTTGTGCGATCTTTGCGTCTCATTTTTCGGAGCGCCTTCTTTTTTTCTATAACTTGTTCAAAATCAACAAAATAAAACATGAGAAAGGCTGACCTTGTGAATGCCATTTCCGAGAAAACGGGCGTCGCTAAAGTGGACGTTCTAGTTTCACTCGAAGCGCTGTTCAAAGAAATTAAAACGACCCTGCAAAACGGTGAAAATGTATATGTACGCGGTTTTGGCAGTTTTGTCATTAAAAAGCGCGCGAAGAAAATTGGTCGTCACATTAAAAAAGGTAAGGCCATCGAAATCCCGGAACACTATATTCCGTCGTTTAAACCGGCGAAAGTATTTGTAGAGCAAGTGAAGAAGAATGTAACGGCGCTTCCTTCTGACGAAAGTGAGGATTGATCCACCCTGTTTGCAGTAAGGCATTAACCCTGATCCAGATCAAGACAAAAGAGTCATGATGCAAAAGCCTCAATATCTGGCCTTGTTGGGCGCCCTGGTACTCTTCCTGGTATTATACCTCGGTTTTGATACCAGGCCCTCCAGTCAGCAGGTGGTCGACCGTTCGCGCTCTTTGCAAGGAGAAACGACCAGTTTTGAAACGCTTTTGCAGGAGGCTGAAGCCCATTTGAATACCGAACAATCAACCCGTCTGTCGGAATTAAAAACCCAACTGGCCGCTGCCGGTTCTGACCAGGACCGCATCGCTGTACTGAAGGAGTTGTCAGGATGGTGGTACCGGCAGGGGCAGGGTAGTGTGGCCGGCGGATTTGCCGAGCAGGTGGCCGAGCTGGAAAACACCGATGCCGCCTGGTCTGTTGCCGGCGCTACGTATTATCATGCCCTGGTTGGTGAACAAAATGTGCCTTTGCGCACTTATCTTAGTAAGCGGGCTATTCAGGCATTTGAAAGTGCAGTGTCTTTAAACCCGGATGCTGTCGAGCATCGTGTCAATGTGGCGCTGGTGCATGCCGAAAACCCGCCACCCGATAATCCAATGAAGGCAGTCCTGCTTCTGCGTGAACTCGAGGCCACGTATCCGGAAAGTCCGGCTGTGTATAATGCTTTGGGGCGGTTGGCCATAAAGACCGGACAGTGGGAGCGGGCCGTTCAACGGTTGGAGAAAGCCTGGTCGCTGGATCCTTCCAATCCAAATACACCCTGTCTGCTTGCCCGCGCATATGAAGGAGCCGGACAAGCGGAGAAAGCGGCGGAGTTTGCGACCCGCTGTCAGAGTGCCCAGGAATAGCAATTAGAGAAAAAGCCTGCTGCGGCAGGCAAACGAACCATAATTTATAACTTAACATCCAGTAGCGTATGCCTTGCGGGAAAAAACGCAAACGTCACAAAATTGCTACGCACAAGCGCAAAAAGCGCCTGCGTAAGAATCGACATAAGAAGAAGAATCGCTAGTGCTGAATTACAGGCACTGACGACCTGCTTCAAACATCCGAACTGCCGAAAACGGCGTCAGGCTCCATGTCGAATGTGGAAGCTGTATCAAATTACCAATTTGATGCAGCTTCTCCCTTTGTTGTGGCCGGTACTTTTAGGCAGAAGCGATATGGTCGGGTTTTCCTGTCAGGCCCAATCACATCTTTTCTCCTCCTGTCCCCGGCCATCTTTAAACTGAGTTGTATCTTGTGTGTGCTGGTGCACCGGAACATTGGCAAGCAAGCCCCAGAAGCATTTAAAAACCCTGTGGCCCCAAACTTGTTCCGCCCCAAAGCCCGCCGGTTCCTTGCCAGTGTATTGTGGCACACATGCCTACTGTTCCGGATTGTGCCCTGTCCCCTGATGCCTGAACCAAATACTGGCAGTCCAATGGTTGGACAAATGAACGGTTCCCTAATGCGGATTTCCGGCGTCTGGCCTGTTGAAAACCACTTTATCCATCGTGGAAAAAGAACTAATTATCAATGCTACGTCCACAGGTGTGGAAATGGCGTTGCTGGAGAATGACAAACTGGTCGAACTTCACCATCAGAAAACCAATAACAACTTTACAGTAGGGGATATCCTTATTGGCAAGATCCGGAAACTTATGCCGGGCCTCAACGCTGCCTTTATCGATATCGGCCACCGTAAGGATGCCTTCCTGCATTATACTGACCTTGGGCCCAAGCTGCGTTCTGTCGTCAAATGGACCAACGGGGTTATAAACGGCAGTATCAATACCCATAAGCTGGATCAGTTCAAGTACGAAGAGGATATTGTCAAAACGGGAAAGATCGACCAGGTGCTGAACAAGCGCTTCCCGATTCTGGTGCAAATCCTCAAGGAGCCCATTTCAACCAAGGGGCCCAGGCTCTCCTGTGAGCTGAACCTTCCCGGACGATACATGGTCCTGTCCCCGTTCTCCGAAACGGTTACCGTGTCCAAAAAGATCTCCAGCACAGAAGAGCGCAAACGCCTCCATACACTGGCAGAAAGTATCCGCCCCAAGAAGTTCGGTCTCATTATGCGGACTGCAGCTGAAGGCAAGAAAGTGCAGGAACTGCACGAAGAACTGATGCACCTGCTGGGACGATGGGAGGAGATCTACCGCCAGCTGAAAACGGTGATGCCTCCGGCCAAACTGCTTAGCGAACTGGACAAACCGACCAGCGTATTGCGCGATCTGCTGACGGATTCCTTTGGGAAGATCGTAGTCAATGAAAAAGACCTGTACGCCGATATCAAATCATATCTGCAGACGATCAGCCCCGATCAGGTAGGTATCGTGCAACATTATACCAGTAGCAAACCCATTTTCGATGCTTTTGGTATAACCCGTCAGATCAAGGCCTCCTTCGGGAAAACTTCTACCATGGCAAGCGGGGCTTATATCGTTATTGAAAAGACGGAAGCCATGCACGTGATCGACGTGAACAGTGGGCATAAAATGACTTCCGGCGATGTGGAACAAACTATCCTGAAGGTCAACCTGGAGGCGGCCGAGGAAATTGCCCGGCAGATCCGGTTGCGGGATATCGGGGGGCTGATCATTGTGGATTTTATCGACATGCGCAATGCCGACCACAAGAAACAGCTGGCAAAAGCCATGGAGCAATTCATGCGCAAAGACCGTTCCCAGCATACAATCCTGCCCCTGTCCAAGTTTGGACTGATGCAGATCACCCGCGAACGGGCCCGGCCGGAAGTAACAGTGGATACAGCAGAAGTCTGTCCCTCCTGCGGCGGTACCGGAAAGGTGAATGCCACTATCCTGATGACCGATGAAATTGAGCGCGACCTGGAGTTTGTGATGCAGTCACGGCCAAAGGGCGACCTTTACTTGCGGGTACACCCCTTCATTGAGGCCTACCTGCGCAAAGGGCTCAACAGCGTCCGGATGAAGTGGTTCTGGAAGTACAACAAGTGGATCCGGATCGTTCCGCATTCCGATTACCAGCTCACGGAGTATCGTTTTTTTGTGGGGAACGACGACGAGATCCGTTTGAACTAGCGCTTTTTGACTTTAGCGATCCGGCACTGGCACCCGGCTTTGCCGGCATCTGTTGCTGCAGAAAAGTTTCAGCAATTGCCAATGGCCGGAATACATACCGTTTTTTCAGGTGATGCCCACCGCTGCGGCGGAGGATGTCCCGCAGGGAAGCCAGCACGTCGAGCAGGTGTTTTCCTTTGTTTAGCATAACACATTCGGCATGGGCTGCACGGGCGGCATCGGTCACTTCAGAGCGGGTGGCGATGCCGCTCTTGTTTAGGGATTCCAAAACCTGGGTAGCCCAGATTACCGGCACATGTGCGGCTTCACAGATCCACAGGATCTCTTCCTGGATTTCACTGAGGCGCTCAAACCCGATCTCTACAGCCAGGTCGCCGCGGGCGATCATGACACCGAAGAACGGTTCCTGCATGCCCTGCAACAATAAAGCCGGCAGGTTTTGAACAGCATCATAGGTCTCGATCTTCAGCACCAGGGGAAGTGCATGTTCGTCATCTTTGCGCAGCAGCCGTTGCAGCTCTGCCACATCTTCCGGTTGGCGGACAAAAGAAAACCCGACCAGGTCGGCATACGAATGGGCAAATGGGATCACAGAACGGTCAAACTCGGTCAGGCAACGGACGGAGATCATGGTATCGGGGAAGTTGATGCCTTTCTCCGGCTTGATCCTTGATTTGGTGCCTGATGTGCGGCTGAACCGGAGCCGGGCTTTTTTCTCTTCTTTCTCCTGTACGATCGCTTCAAACAAACCGTCATCAAACAAAACCCGGTCACCCGGTTGGAGGTCGTGCACTACTCCGGGCAGGGTGCAGCCGATCACTTTATCCTTTTTATCAAAATCCGCAGTAGTTTCCACCAGCCAGAATTCTTCGTTTTTAGCCACGTTCATCCGCCCTTTTTTCCTGCCTTTTCCCAACAGGACGGTCCGGATCTTGGGTCCGGCAAGGTCCATATAAACCTTGCAGTGGTGGCCGGTGGCCCGGGAGGCTTTCCGTACGTTGTCCACCATCCGCTTCCATTGGTCGGGGCCATCGTGGGCGCAATTGATCCGGGCTACGTTCATGCCGGCCTGCACCAACGCTTTTACACCGGCATAGTCGTCGGCCAGATGTGAGTCAAAGGTGACCATCAGATGTGGAATATGGGGATTGACCTTGGTGCCAAAAAGCACAGACGCCCGTTTTTGCAACAGCCGGCACGCTTGCGGATAATCGCAGGGTGCATTATTGTCGTATTTCGACGGGGCACCCAGGCGTTGCAGCACTGCCTGTACCTGGCTGAGCGCGTGGCTTTCCGAACTGGCCAGCGAGGAGAGGCCGGCATTGTGGAGGTCATCCTGCAGATCGCGCAGGTCTTCACAACGCAAGGTCAGGTAATGTAACAGGTTGACGGCACTTTTGAATTGTTTGGGATGGACGTTGTCCAGTACAGGTTTCCACTGGCGTTCGGCTGCATGCATGCTCGACTCCAGTAATCCCAATGCATGTCGGAGATCAAGGATTTGGTCTTTCATAAGGGCCCAAAAATACAGGTGGGGCTGTGCAAAAACAATGAGGTTCTCGCATGACAGGAAGTGATATAAATCAAGGCGCCTTACTGTAAAAGCCGGGTCCGGTCATATCCGGTGGATAAAACTGGGCCGCTGCCCGCTCAGAAATGTGGGCAGTCGCATTTCGGTTTGAAGAGCCGGCAGCTTTCCATAACGATCATGCCGGCTAAAAGAAGAAGAAATAAAACACGCGGCCAATTAATTTTTTTCATAACCAAAAACCTGTTTTCTTTACAAAGGCGAAAGTAAGTACTTTGGGACAAAGTATACCATCCCGGCAGGCCGGAGACCAGGATTAGATTAATTGTAGCAATTGTCGTTCTCCGAAAACGGGCCCGGGGAAGGCCGGTATGCTGGACTTTCCGGACATGCACCCTGATCCAACGCATGGTTTTTCATTAAATTATTAGGATCGCCGGCTACACTACTTAATCTTTGTTGTGCATTGAAACGTATTCTCGTCGCACCATTAAACTGGGGGCTTGGCCACGTATCGCGTTGCATCCCCCTGATACAGGAACTGGAACACCTTGGCGTGGAAGTCTTGCTGGCTTCCGACGGTGTCGCCTTACACCTGTTACGGGCGGAGTTTCCTCACTTGCGTTCATTTGAACTGCCCTCTTACCGGATCCGGTATCAATCTGCCAATATGGTCTGGAATATCGGACGGCAACTGCCCCGTATTCTGTGGGCTGTCCGGCAGGAACATCTGGAAACAAGCCGGCTGGTAGAACAGGAAGAGATCAGGGGTATTCTTTCTGACAACCGGTATGGCTGTTACAGCAGTACAGCAAACAGTGTGATGCTCAGTCACCAACTTCACCTTAGGATGCCAGGGCAGTGGCTGGCCTGGCCTGCCAACCGGGCGCTTAGCATTGCCTTGTCGCGGTTTGATACACTCTGGGTCCCGGATGTCGATCAGGAGCCGGGTTTGGCCGGTGCGCTCTCGCACGGCGCCCCGGTGCATCCGGATACGCGGTACATCGGTATATTAACCCGGATGGAACACTATGAGCGGGAAATCGAATATGACGTAGCTGTTGTATTGTCCGGCCCGGAGCCGCAACGCAGCATCCTGGAACAGCGCCTGCTCGATCAGGCCATCACCATGCCGCATAAGTTCATTTTTGTACAAGGCCAGACCCAGACCAAAAAACACTATTACGTGGCCGACGATGTGGAAGTAGTGTCTTACCTGACCTCCCGCGATCTCAATGATGTGCTCATGGCGAGCAAGGTGGTGGTCTGCCGCTCGGGGTACAGCAGTGTGATGGATCTTGCGGGGCTGAACAAAAAAGCGGTGCTGATCCCCACCCCGGGACAGACCGAACAAGAGTATCTGGCAAAAATGCTGGCAGAACAGGCGCTGTTCGTAACACAGCATCAAAATGCACTTGATCTGGATGCCGGTATCCGGCAACTGACCCATACAACGGGCCTTCGGGAAGGGGCCTTTTCGGTGGATGCCTTTCGGCCGCACCTGCGGGAATGGGTGGCGGGATTGTGACGAGCGGCTGGTTTTATTTGGCAGCCACGTTCATTGCGAGCGTGATCCCGATCGTGGCAAAGGCCTTGGCTGTTTCAGCAGCCCGGTCCAGGATATTAGGCAGTTCTGCGGCTTCGTCTGTTGTCCATTCACCTAAAACGTAATCTACCTGTCGCCCCCGGCCAAAGTCACTGCCAATTCCGATGCGCAACCTTGGGTACACCGTAGTGCCCAACAGGTCCTGGATGCTTTTCAATCCATTGTGACCGCCGTCCGAACCTTTTGCCCGTAGCCGTAGCTTGCCAAATTCAAGGTTGATATCGTCGCAGATGACCAGACTGTTTTCCAGTTGAATCTTTTCTTTTTGCAACCAGTAACGAATGGCTTTGCCGCTAAGGTTCATATACGTGTTTGGTTTAAGCAGCAACAGCGTACGTCCTTTGTACCTGACAGTAGCCAGTTCGCCGTGGTGGTCGCCTTTCCAGGTGCCGTTCAGCTGTTCGCACAACAGGTCTGCCACCTCGAAGCCAATGTTATGGCGCGTGTTTTCGTATTCGTAGCCGATGTTGCCCAGGCCGGTAATGAGGTATTTCACGATCAAAACAGTTTTAAAATAAAGTTTTGGGGTGGTGCAGGCGCAAAGGTAAGCCTGTAGTTAAAAACTGGCAGAACCCGGTGAAATTTATTGACCTTTGCGCCGGGTTTGATGCGTGGTCCTTCAGCAATAAAGGAATGGTATTTGCCGCATCTTTGCATACCCGAAATATTGAAATTTATGTAACCGGTCAACCTGAATCTCGAAATTATGACACGCCATATTTTCACCGTAATGCTCAGTACTGCAACGGTGCTTTGTTCTCTGTCCTTTGCCTGTACCGGCAATTCTACTAACACTACTGAAACCCCGGTGAGTTCCCAGGCGGGCGTGCAACCTGTCGAGCTGGATACCATTCCGGGTGAGCTGGACTCTGCAAAAGTGGCCTTCCGCCAAACCAATGTCTTTACCAGTGGCGATATGTTTTGTGTGGTCAGCCTGGTCGATAATCTTACGGATGACTGGCGTAAGATCTGGCTGAAAGCGGAGATCCTGGACGCCAAAGGGAATGTCCTGACCGTGGATGGCAGTTCCAGCCTGACGCTCCGGACCTTTTCAGATGCCGTGCCACCCCGGGGCGCCACGTCTTTTTTTCTGTCCATTCCGTACAATCAGATATCCGGTGTGCCAGCCGATTGCCGGCTGAGTGGCGCCGGGTCGATCCGCCGGCCGGCCGGTCCGATCCTGTTTGCCTCCGGATATGGCGGTGTGCGGGCTATGTATGCTGATAAAGCTGACCCGACCAAGGTGGTGGAAAAGGAGTATCAGTTGCAGGCCACCCTTGAAAATCCGTTGGATATGGTGGCTTATCACCCGAAGATGGTGTTGTTGGTTTATGGCCGGGACGACCAGAAGCTATATTTTGCCCAACTGGTCGATCCGGAAAACCCCAACACGATTTTTACTCAGGAACGGGAAGGGCCACTGCAGCCCGGTGAAAAGCGCAAGATCACCTGCCGTATCTATTATGAAATGTTGCCCCAGCAGATCAAGGACCAGCTGATTGGTCGGGTAGAGATGCAGCTCTTCGAAGCACGCTGAGAAAGGTAAAATGTAAAATTTAAAATGTAAAGGGGAAAGGGAGTTCTTCGGGTACTGGACCAGGGTGGCGCTAACACCATTGAGATCCAGTACAAATGTCAGACCCTTTCCCCTTTTACATTTTACATTTTACATTTT
>SBHD01000392.1 GCA_006226345.1 Bacteroidota bacterium
CAAGACAAGGCATTTTTTGATGTCATAGCAGCACTACGGCTGAGAAAAATAACGCCGTATTGGCTCAAAAGACCAAAGTGGATTTTGTCATATAATTCTGTCCAGGTACTTAAAATCAAAAACACACAAAATGGCAGTAAAAGATCAGGTTTTAGACATGTCGCCACTCGGAATGATCTTCACCGTTGTGAAGAGCAAAGCAGATACAGATGGAAAATCACTGGATCTGGAATGGGAGTTATTACCACAGTGTAATATGACAGACCCCTTGTATCATGTGCACCCGGAAGCCATTGAAACCTATCATATTCTTGAAGGCGAAATGGAGTTTTATGTAAAGGACAGGTGGATAAGCGCCCGGAAAGGGGACAAACTAACCGTGGATATCGGCGTGAAACACGCCTTTCGAAACCCGACGGATAAAATAGTAAAAGTGTATAACACCCATGAACCGGCTTTCAACATGGAGGACTATTTTGAAGACGTTTGCAAAGTGGTGCAGTTGGCAAAGAACAAAAAGACCAATGCGGTCAGCATGAAAAACCTTAAAACCCTACTGCTTTTTGGTGCGCTGATGCAGAACTACCGGAAAGAGATCATTGCTGTGAACCCGCCGGATTTTCTTGTGCGGATCCTGGGAGGAATCGCAAAAACACTGGGAATAGATTATAATAAAAGCCGATAGTCGACAGCCCGGACTCATACCTTGTCTACAACTGGTGCATACATGCGATGCATCAATAATCAACAAAATGAAAGAAAAATTATACGACTTCCTGTCAAAGCAATACATCGTCGTTCCCGTAATGATCATAGCGCCTATGTTGGCCTACTTTGACCGCAACTATGGCTATTTTTTTGGTCTGTTTATCGCCTTGTTTCTATTGTGGGGCAGCAATTGGAATTGGGCTAAATTTGGATTCGGGCAAAAAATTAATGTGCGCACTGTTTTGAACGGCCTGTTGCTTGCGATCGGCATATTTATCGTAGTAGATATCTGTATCCAGCCGTTTTTAGAGCTATATTTTGGCAGGATCGACCTGAGTTCAATCGAGGAGATCAGAGGGGATTTCGCCAGTTTTTTTATCCTGTTCCTGATCATGTGGGTATTTGCAGCGTTTGGAGAGGAATTCCTGTTTGGCGGGTATTACATGAAGCACCTGGCCGAATTCCTGGGAGACACCGACAGAGCCTGGCTTACATCGGCTGTTATACTATCGATCTATTTTGGACTCTCCCATAATTACCAGGGAACAGCGGGCATGGTCGCCGTCGGCCTGACCAGCTGTTTCTACTTCCTGACCTTTTACAAGAACAGAACAAACCTTGCCCTCCTCGTATTCGCCCACGGATTTTATGACACGATAGGCTTGACCCTCATCTATTTGGAAAAGGACAGTGTTTTTTATGAGTTGGTATCGAATCTCATGAAGCATTAAAGAACTTCCGGAACGGTATGGTGCCGGAGAATGAGACTTCCAATCCTCTGACATGGAAGAATCGAAACTCGAGAACCTGTGTCTGAACGGCGCCAGTTTTGAAGGTTCCAGATTCAACCCTTCCGTATTCGTCGACTGTACTTATGCCTATACATAAATTTTTAAGAAAGTTGTTTAAAGAGCGGGCTATGATAAATTTCTATAAAAAATTTATCGGCAAAGGCGATTTGTGTTTTGATATCGGGGCGAATATTGGCCAGCGAACCAATATTTTCATCAAGCTCGGAGCAAGGGTGATCAGCGTAGAGCCCCAAAACAGCTGCCTGAAAATACTACAGGAGAAATTCATTGCGAAAGAGCCGGTCACCATATTGAATTGCGCACTCGGCAGCACTGAACGGGAAGGTGATTTGATGCTTTGCGCTGAAACCGATGCGTGCTCCACACTTTCACAAACGTTCGTTTCTGCATACGCAAAGGCATCGGGGTTCCATTGGCAAGGCGTAGAAAAGGTACAGGTGACCACACTGGATAACCTGTGTCAACAATACGGCGTGCCCCAGCTCTGCAAGATCGACGTGGAAGGTTATGAGTCGGAGGTGCTGCGTGGCCTGACAAGTCCAATCCCGTACATCTGCTTTGAGTTTAATGCGCTGCTAGCACACGATACGATAAAGAGCCTGGAACGATTAAGTGAACTTGGCCCTTATCAGTGCAATTTTATTCAATACGAACACATGGATCTCGTGCTGCCAGAGTGGATCCCGATCGATGAATTTCGCAGCAACTTCAGCGAATTTGTCAGCGCGGATATTTTGACGGGTGAAGTAGTGGTGCGGCTGGAGGAAAAATAGATCACACAGAATCCGCTAACGGATTCACCGGTACAGCAAAAGCGACGCTGGATGGAGACAACTTAACCCTGACAGAAACATTGTCCGGCGGAGGACTCACCAAAACTTGTAACCTTACGGCTACCCGTGGGTAGGAAAGCCCTCCGGCTGATGAAAGAGGATGTGTTATGGTATAATAACGCATCCTTTTTCTTTTGAAGAACAGCCCATGAGCGTCTGAAGGCAGCCGACAAGCCCCAAATCCACCCTACCTTCACCCCATGGCCTTCCGCATCAAAAGAAAAACCCTGTTCAGGTGGTTCGTGATCGACCCCGTTATATGGTTCCTGGTCATGGAGGTCCTTTTGCGGATACTGGGGTTTGAACCATTCTACAACACGGACTATTCTATCCAGGCCACACCACCCAACGCCTTCGTCGGTCATCCCCAACTCGGGATCCAGCTGAACCCGGGCAATTACCGGATCACTGTCAACGACAGCCTGACCTTTACCGCACAGCACCTGGCCAACCACACCCGGCTGGTGCCAGGACGGACGCGGGACAGCCTCGACGTACTCCTGCTGGGCTGTTCCTTTACCTACGGATTCGGGGTCAACGACGACCAGACCTTTGCGGCACTCCTGCAACAAGATTTCCCCGGGCTGGGCATTCAAAACGCCGGGGTGGTGGGTTACGGCAGTGTACAGGCCCTGCTGGAGTTGTGGGAATACCTGGATACCTGCAGGCCCAAAGTGGTACTGCTACACTTTTCTTCGCTACATTTCATGCGGAACACCATGTCGCCCCAGTACCGCTCCAACCTCAGGATCGGGTACGATCGCTCGTCGCGACATGTGGACAACCTGATGCAACAGGCGCGGTTTCCGTACATGTCCGAATGCAACGGGCCTGTTGAATACATGTCCTGGACATCGCCCGGGGCATCGATGTACGCCAACTGGCCGGGCCGGGAAGGATTGGCACTCATCAATCTGTTCCAGACCGTTTACGACCGGCACGCCGAAAATGTGGACAAACAAGTCAAGGTGACGGCCTGCATCCTCCGGGACATGCAGGCGCTATGCCGGGAAAAAGTCGTAGCGTTTGGGGTGGTTTGCCTGGATACTACATTGGAAACTATAGCACTAAGAAAACAGCTGAACGGGATCCCATGGGTGGATATCGGCTTTCCCTTTTCAAGCAGGCAGCTGACCAACCTGCCGTATGACAGTCATCCGAGCGCAAGCGGCCACCAGCTGATTGCGAGAAAGGTGAAGCCGTTTTTGGAAACGTTACTGGAATGAGCATTGGAATATCGAACGCACATACAAACAATAAAGCCGGTCCAGGCATGAAAACCAAGCCACTCCTCTACCTCCTCATAACCTGCACGATCCCGCTGGGTTATTGGGCCGTGGCTTCCCTGCCGTTCGAAACCGATATAAGGGCCTACAACCTGGCGGCTGATGCAGATATCCAGGCCTACGAATCCATTGCCCGTAGTCTGGAGCGAGTTGAGGGTTCCGAAACCGTTTTGGTGCTGGAAAAGGCGTCCTGTTGGCGCACGCTGGCAGACTTCCGGCTATTAAAGGAAATCATTGCTTTCTGGGAAGCACAGCACGGGATTACCCAGGTTTCGGGCCTGACCAATTTGCCCTACCCGAAATCCGGCATCCTGGGTCCGCAAACCGAGCCATTCCTGGACCTGGAGCGCCCGGAGCGTTTCCAAAAAAGAATGGAACAGTCGGATCGTTTCACGGATATCTTCGAAAAATTCCTTTCAAAGGATCAGCGGTACACCCTGCTGTTTGTAACCGCTCCAAACGGCATTCCCGGGCAGGCGGCACAGGCGCTGGAACAACTGTCTGCCCTGCAAAAGGGGATCGCCGTACATTACATTCAGTACGACCTGATCCGAGATGAGCTGCAATCCACGGTCCGGCGTGACACGATTGTACTGGCAGTGATCAGTTTATGCCTCATCCTGGCCGGATTTTATACTTACACCAGGTCCCTGCGCGGCCTGGCCCTGACCGGGCTCCTGGTCACCTTCAACATCGCCGTTACCTTCCTGGTGATGCATGCCTTATCCATGTCTTTCACCGTACACATGGTGACTATCCCCTGCATCATCACCGTGCTGTCGTTTACTGACATTATGCATATCCTGTACCACCAGCAAACCGAACACGCGGCAGCCCGGACGGACCGTGAACTGCAGCGCCGGATCCTGTCGGCGGTACGTACCCCGCTCTTTCTGACCTCGGCAACCAATATGGTCGGGTTCCTGCTTTTCCTGCTCTTTTCGGAAAACGTCCACCTGACCAATTTTTCCCTGTCTGCGATTGCCGGCGTGGCCATTGCCTACCTCAGCGCACGCTTCCTGGTCATACGCCTGATGGGAAAAGAGCGGGTGTTTATCAAACGCACTGATTTTCGAGGGCTGTACAGGGTGCATCACCGAATATCCCGGTGGTTTTGGTACAAAAAAAACAGTGTACTTCCGGCATTTATAACTGCTGCCGTGTTGCTGGTCGTACTGGTCGGCGCTACGCTCTCCATCGACAGTTCGGAGCAGGAATACGCACTTTCAGGCTCTAAACTGACGAAGGGAAAAGCTATTTTGGAGCAAGCGTTCTTCGGGGCCAAACAGGCGGAGGTATTCCTTACCCTACGGGAAGGTTCCGTCTGGGACAAAGCCACACTCGATCAACTGGAACAAGTGGAAGCAGCCGTGCAGGACATTTTCCACCCGCTTTTCATCAACAGTCCGGGAGTACTCGTAAAACGCTACCACCGCTTTCTCAGCAATGGCAACCCGGCGGCGTACTCCATACCCACTGCGCTGCACCCGGAATTTACAGCGGGACTACACCGATACAAAACCCGGCTCGGCGGCGCCGGAATCGTTGACTCCACAGCCACACGTGCAAGTATAATCTTTGGTTTTGATCCCCTTTCGTTGCAGGAAGCCCGGAAACGCTACGCAGCGCTGCGTAAGGTTTTGAGGGAACAAAGCACTGCAGCGGCGCACTATGAGCTCTCCGGACTGCAATACCTCTCGGATGAAGCGACCCATCGGTTTTCACTCAGAATACTGACCGGCCTCGTGCTGAGTATCGTGTTTGGAAGTGTGCTCGTGTTTGTACTATTGCACTCCTTCCGAAAAAGTGCAGGGCTCTTGTTGGTCAACCTGTTCCCGTTGTTCGCCGCCTTGGGTGTTATGTTGCACCTCGGGATACCGGTCACACCGCTAACGCTCTTTTTCTTGTCCATCCTCCTGGGCATTTGTGTCGATGACTCGATCTACCTCATTGCACAAAACCGAAAGAAGTCCGGGGTGCTGCACATCGTGCCGGTGTTCATTACCTCCATGGTATTATCGCTGGGTTTTCTTTCGCTGGCCTGCTCGAGTTTTGACTGGCTCCGCCCCTTTGGCTGGATCTTTTTATCGGGCATTGCCTTGGCGTATCTGTCAGATTTATTTATCCTGCCGCTTTTTTTGAACCGACAAGCTGTTTTTGGTGATGCTGGCTAATCTGACGTTCAGTTTCTGGCTTCTGATCAATGTGCTGCTGCTGGTCCATGTTGTACATGAAATGGTGCTGCTGGTCCACGCCCTGTTCCACCGGAAAAAACCCAATCCGCTGCCGGCCGCCGCCCCCCTACCCTTTGTGACCGTTCAACTGCCGCTGTACAACGAAAAATACGTGGTGGAACGCCTGCTGGAAGCAGTATCCCGGCTGGATTACCCCCGGGACCGGCTCGAGGTGCAGATACTGGACGACTCGACCGACGAAACCTCCGATCTGATCCGACAATTTTTGGTGCGACCAGAACACAGGGCAACCGGTTTTCGGCATATCCGCCGTCCGGACCGGTCGGGGTACAAGGCCGGTGCACTGGACTATGGGTTGAAGCACGCCAGGGGAGAATTTATCGCTATTTTCGATGCTGATTTTGTGCCCGATCCGCACTTCCTGCAAATCGCACTGGCGCCGTTCAGGGATCCGGAAACGGGTATGGTGCAGACGCGCTGGCTGCACATCAACGAACGCGCTTCCATCCTGACACGTGCACAGGCCATCCTGCTCAATACCCATTTCAGCATCGAGCACCTGGGCAGGACACATGCCCAGGTGTTCATTAATTTCAACGGTACTGCGGGGATCTGGCGGAGGCGCTGCATTGAAGCTGCCGGCGGGTGGCAGGCCGACACCCTGACCGAAGACCTGGACCTGAGTTTCCGGGCCCAGATGACAGGCTGGAAATTTGAATATCTCTTTGATGTGGGGTCACCGGCCGAGCTGCCCGTCACGTTTGACGCTTTCCGAACCCAGCAGTTCCGCTGGGCAAAAGGTGGTGCAGAATGCTTTCGGAAAAACATCGGGGCGCTGTGGCGATCGGCAGCGACGTTCAGGGCTAAAACACTGGGCTCCCTGCACCTCCTGAGCAGTTCTGTTTACCTCTTGGTAGTGGGTTTGCTGTTTTTGAGTCCGGCAGTATATTATTTTCAAAAAACGCATGCTATTTCCGGTTCGGTCGCGGATCTGGTATCGGTGATCGGGCCGGCAGTACTGGTATCGCTGCTGTTCATTTTTTACGTTGGCGACACCCTGGTCTCCCGGAATAAATGGCGCAGCACCCTGTTATTCCTTCCGTCGATGTTCGTGCTTTTTTCCATAACGACAGGCATTTCACTCTACATGGCATTCGGAGTACTGGAGGGTTACCTGGGGAAGCGATCCCCATTCGTGCGCACGCCGAAGTTCGGGATAGCCGGTAATCTCCCGGACCGGGTGAAGCGGGGGTATAATTTCAAGAAGGAATACAGTATCCGGTCCCTGGAGGTCCTGGCACTGAGCTATGGATGCTTTTGGCTGATGGTATCTTTTTATAACTTTAATCTGATGACGTGCTCGTACGGGTTGATGATCCTTTTCGGATTTTCACTTGCGGTATTCTTTAAGGAGCGGACGTTTTGATAAACAGACATTGCCCGCCGCAGATTAATCCAATGCACCGCAGAGACGCAAAGACACCAGGAATTAAACTCCGCGTCATCGCGTCTTGGCGGTGAAAAAATCCATCGCGCTGAGTAGGCGGGTGCCAAGGAGAAAACCAATAACACATACACAAATAAGTATATTTATCAAAAACATAAATACATTACAACCACTATAACAAACTTATAATCAAGCAACTAAATACCCATCTGAATACCCATAGCAAGCAACACTCATCCCATGCAAAAGGAGACAACTTTCTGGTTATATAGCGGCATTGCCTTATCCGGTTTTGCGGTATTTGCCAGTGTGTTCCAACGCACGGATGGCGTGTGGATGTACCTGACCTATGCCCTGCTTTTTGCCCTGGGCATCGTGCTTACCCGGTTTGCCGTAAATAACGGGCTGCACTGGTCGTACCTGTTAGCTGTGGGACTCCTTTTCCGGGGCGTGTGCTTCCTGGCGCCCCCGCACCTTTCTGACGATTATTTCCGCTTCACCTGGGACGGCGAACTCCAAAAGGACGGCATCTCGAGTTTCGCCTTCATGCCGATGCACTACGACCGCTATTTTGCCGGGGACACGGCTCAGTTGAAAAAATACGAAGCCCTGTATGGAGCACATAGCGAAGCATTCCCGACCGGCATGAACTCGGGGACTTACTATTCTATTTACCCCACGGTCAACCAGACCATCTTTAAAATTTCCGGGCTGCTGGGCTCTCCTAACGAAGAGAACCTTTTGGTGATGCGGATCTTTCTGCTGCTCGGTGAACTGGCCTCGTTCTTTGTGCTGCTGCGCCTGCTCCGGTGGCAGGAAGCCGCCCCGGGGCTGGTCGGACTTTATTGGTTTAATCCCCTTTGTATCATTGAAACCGTTGGCAATCTTCATTTTGACGGTTTGGCCACCACCTTTGTGCTGCTGACGCTGTTTTTCCTGCACCGCACCGCCTATGTCCGGGCGGGAATAGCCCTGGCGCTGGCGGTTTGCACCAAGCTCAATCCGCTGTTCCTGATCGGTGCTTTATTCCGAAAGGTCCCGGCCCGGGTGTTCCTGCTGGTTGGTACCGTTACGTTCCTGACCAGCCTGTTGCTGTTGTCTTTTGTACTGGATGCCACTACCCTGTCTAATTTCAAGGAGAGTTTCGGCCTGTATTTTGCCTGGTTTGAGTTCAATGCCGGCCCCTATTATCTCGCGCGGGAAGCAGGCCGCCTGGTAACGGGCGCGGATATTTCCCCGATCCTCAGCAATGTATTTCCGGTTGTTACCGTGCTGCTGTTCGGAATAGTGCTCTGGAATTCCCGGACCATGCTTGCCGAACGTTTTCTGTTGCTGTTTTTCATTTACTTTTCCTTTTCACCGATCGTGCATCCCTGGTACATCGTGGTGCTGGTGCCGCTGGCGGTAGTCAGCCGGAAGTTGTATCCGTTGTTGTGGTCGTTGCTGGTTTTCGGGACCTACACTACTTACCGCGCGCCGCATGGCGAAATGCTGTGGTTTGTGTTCCTGGAATACGGATTGGTCTACCTTTTACTATACCTGGAAACCGGCCGGAGCCTTCCGCGGGTGGCGCAGTTGAAAAAGTGGTGTTTCCCTGCACCTGCCTGAAAAGTGACCTTCCACGTCGGTTCATTGACCGAACAGCACAAGTGCCAGCCCGGCAATTAGCATTTTATTTGTATCATTGTTTTACCAGACGCACAAAACAGAGGTTTAAGATGCCTGATCCGTATTCCCATATCGCAACCACTGAAACCTCCTTCCAGGAACAACTGGCAGAGATACTCGAACTGCGTGCCACCGATGCCCGCCAACAGGAGATGCTCCAGGAATACCTGTCAGAACTCGATCCGCCGGCCGGCGGAAAAGTCATTGAGATTGGCTGCGGCACCGGTGCCGTCACCCGTGCACTTGCCAGCGTGCTGAACACCTGCACTGTTACTGGTGTGGATCCGTCTCCTGTTTTTATTCAAAAAGCCAACGAACTGTCGGATGCATATGCCAATCTGGAGTTTGTGGTCGGTGACGGCCGACAGCTGGATTTTGAAGCACAGTCCTTCGATCTCGCTGTCTTTCATACCACCCTGTGCCACATTCCGAAACCGGAGACGGCCATACAGGAAGCCAACCGCATTCTGAAGCCCGGCGGCACCCTGGTGATCTTCGACGGCGATTACGTCACGGGAACGGTGGCGATAGAGGAGTTTGACCCGCTTCAAATAGCCGTGGATAAAATGATCCACAACTACGTGGAAAACAAGTGGTTTTGCCGGCAACTGCCCAAAGTGCTGCATACCAACGGCTTTGAGACAAAACGCTTCCGCAGTCACGGATACACGGGCACCCGGGATTCGGTATATATGCAAACTATTCTCGCAAGAGGCGCCGACCTGCTGGCCCTGACGGGTACCGTTAGCGCCGCACATGCGGAAGCCATAAAAAATGAAGCCCGCAGGCGTATGGAGCAAGATGAATTCTTCAGTCATATTTCCTACGTCAGTGCCATTGCAGTCAAAGTTTGACCGGAACACGTAGAAAGCAACCAACTTCCGATATGGAACCGGAACTCCTGACTGCCATCCTGGCCTGCCTCAACGATGCCAACCGGCCCAAATGGGCGACTTCCGCGACGCTGATCCGCAACCTGCACCTACCGTTCGACACACCGGAAGCCCTCGACGGTGCGCTCGTCCGGTATTACCAGCAGACGGAAAATCCGGAATTGCGCTTTTCCACCCTGCCCTCGGTCAAAAGCCTGGAAGTGCTGTGGGGCAGTATCAGCCGCGTCGGCAGCCGCAAGGTGCTGGATATTTATAAAACCGATGATGCCCTGTTGCCGGAAGGGCAGGAGGCTCGGCGCCGGCCCAACTTATTCCTCTCCTATAGTTTTAAAGACTCGGCATTGGTGCTCGAACTGTCCCGGAAACTCTGGGCATACGGGCTGTATGCCTGGATCGCCGAAATGGAGATCCTCCGGCACGAACACATCAATGCCGCTGTGATAGAGGCTATTGAGGCTTTGCCGTTTTTCGGCGTGTTCATTACCCACAACTCCCTCGGATCCAGTTGGTCAGCCAAGGAAGTGGAGTTTGCACTACGGAACAAAAAACAGATCCTGGGCTTCATCCATACCGGTGCACCGAACCTGCCGGCCAACATCACCCAGGGCGATTTTGCCGCCGGCTCCCGCATCCGGCAGGAGATCTTCAGCCGCTTTTTTGACAACCGTTCGGGCGTACGGTTCCTGCTGTACCCGGAGGAGACCGATCCGGCGTATTCCGGCGTGGTGGAGGTACTGGATTGGGAGGAGGTTCAACAATAGAATGCAGCATCAATCTACCTGACGTATAAAATCGTACAACATGAAGATCCGGGAAGCCGAAATCACCGACATTGAACAGATCCAGGCCGTCCGTAATGCCGTAAAAGAGAACACCCTGTCCGATCCTGCCCTGGTCACGGATCAGGACTGCGAAGACTATATGACCAACCGGGGAAAGGGATGGGTTTGTGTAGTTGACGATCGGGTTGTCGGATTTTCCATTGTTGACCTGCAGGATAACAATATCTGGGCATTGTTTGTCCGGCCCGAATTTGAACAACAGGGTATCGGCAGGCAGTTACATGATATCATGCTCGACTGGTATTTCGAACAGACCCAGGCTCCTGTCTGGCTGGGCACGGCTCCCGGCACCCGGGCGGAAGTTTTTTACCGGAAGTCCGGCTGGACCGAGATCGGTACACACGGCAAAGGAGAGATCAAGTTTGAGATGACGGAAACGGTTTGGAAAAACAGAAACACTACATAGCAGGACCTCGAATGAACTTGGCGACGGCACGTCCGACTCACTTCACCAGCACCATAAACACCTCCCATCCGGCCCGCGGCTCGATCGAGTTATAGCAAGGCTCCATAGTTTTAATAGAAAACAAGGGCTTGAACAGTTGCCGGTATTCCGCAGCATGCCCGCTGAAGGGTGGGCCGCCGTCAAAATCCTTGTCGAAGAGCACGCCAGCAAGTTTGCCGCCAGGTACCAGCAGTTCGTGGATTTTCCGGGCATAGTCTGGCCGCAGGACCGGATCGAGCGCACAGAAAAAGGTCTGCTCCAGGATACGGGAATAAACACCTTCCAGGGCAAAAAAATCACCACAGATCACCTGCAGATGCTCCTCCCAGTTCGGCACAGCCTTTTGCAGCCGTTGTTTCAGGCGCTCTACGGCAGTAGGCGCAATGTCCACCATCGTGATATCCGTAAAACCATGTTGCAGTAGGTAAACCGCCTCATAGCCATTCCCGCAACCGGGGATAAGCACCGGTTGTCCCCGTTCTTCCACCGGTACCTGATCAGCATAACGGATCAACGGTGGAGAAGGTGCACCCAAATCCCAGCCTGTCTGGCCGGAACGCCACCGGATCTCCCAAAAATCTGCATTGGTATACATTTCAGCGGGTGTTGAATGGTTGCCGGGATGATCTGATCTATCGTTGGAGCCTACAGCGGGGCCAACCTAGATCCCCAAAGAATGCCCCATAAGTTGCTGCTTGGTCACGAGATAATGGCGGTTGTCGTCATGCGGTTCCATGACCAGTGGGATAACCGCTGTGACTTCTACCGGAGACCGCCGCAGGGCTTCCACCTTGTCGGGGTTATTCGTGATCAGTTCAACCTGGGAAATGCCAAGGTCCTGAAGAATGTAAATAGCGCATTCATATTGCCGGGCATCCACATCGAAGCCCAGGTGCGTATTGGCTTCGGCAGTATTCAGCCCGGTCTCCTGCAGGTTGTAGGCCTTGAGTTTGTTAATAAGGCCAATACCCCGGCCCTCCTGGCGCAGGTACACCACTACCCCGCCCTGTTCGGCAGCAATGTGCATGGAAGCATCCAGTTGTTCACCACAGTCACAACGGCGCGATCCGAACACATCTCCGGTCATACATTCCGAATGGATACGGACAGGTACCGGTTTGGTCGGATCAAAGCCTTCGGCGACAAAGGCCACGTGCGGCATGGGCTCCTGTGCGGAGTCCGCATAAGCGATCATGGTGAAATTACCCACACGGGTAGGAATCCGGGCTTCTGCCTGTCTTTGCATATAGTGCGTCTGGTACGCGAAAAGCGGGTTGCCGCAAAAATAGCGTAATTCTTTTGGGTAATGGTCGGTTAACAGTGAAAATGGAGTCAGGGTTGTGTGGGAAGGTATAATTTTCGGTCACCTGAAAAGCCGGATTTACGGTTTTATTAACAGCCTGCTTTATCCAATACGCACCGGCACCTGTTCCCGGCTGCCTGATCCGGCTGCTGTCTTCCACCCCTTGATCTTTCGTCCGTAATACACCTGCAGCGGCAATAACAAAAGCAAGGGTCCGAACCACTGCAGATACCAGGGCAGAAAATGTGCGGCATTTACCGTGAAAGCAGTGGTAGAGGCCGTAAAAGCCCCAAGCATGCTACTGACGTGCAACCGGTACCAGTCCAGGTAGTCAATGGTCAACGCCCGGGTGTAATGCCGAAGATTGATCCGAACATCCACCAGCGCACCGGTTCCAAACACGGCAAAGAGGATAGAAAATGCAATATGCGTTTCCTGAAAATAATGCCAGACCGCCATTCCGACCATCCAGAGCCCAAACAGGCTGAGGGCAATGGTATACCCATAATCCAACCGTTTGACCGTGCCACCTTTCATCAGTTGTACCGCCCGGACCCCGCGCAGTACACTGGCCAGGACGATCACCGATATCCCCAATAAAAACTGAAAGAACAGCTGATCCGGACGTTTAAGAAATCCGGCAACCGCAGTAACACAAATGATCAGCATGGCATAGAAGAATATTTTTCCGGCCAGGCGGTGGTTGCGGGCATTCTTAAAATTGTAAAAAATAGCAACCGGGCCCGCGATAAGGGATAAGATACCGGCAGTGATATGAAGGAGGAGGGACAACAGACCGAGTAATTCCATGATGCAGCTGTTTTTCGTGAAACGATACTGCAAAACACGCCTGCCTTGCTGCAACAGACCAAAAAAGGGAACTGAAGCGTCGGATCCGGGGAGTGAACTGCGCCTTCCCCTTTTAAAACCAGAAAAGCATGGTCAGCGCACGAACGGTATTTCCACGACCACAGGAGTAGTACCCGGCGGCTGCCAGTTGAACAGCCGGATCAGTTGCATAGCCGCCTCATCGCAGCCATAACCCAATGCCTGTACCACCTGTACATTGGCCGGTTTGCCATCCGGACCCACGGTGAATTGCAGCCGGACGTTGCCACTCACATTGTTATTACGCGCAGCATCGGTCAGGCGTGCATTCCGGCGGACAAAAGTGTGAAAGGCATCCCAGCCCCCGTCCGGCTCCGGCACCGGTGTTGCGGATTCCGCCTGACGAGTCCGGGCCTGCGGGATTGCCTGGGGCTCGGTTATGACAGGCATCCGGCTGCTGTCGTCCATTACTGTGGGTTTGGCCGGCGCAACTCCGGTTGACGATTTTGGTCTGGCCTTTGCCGGCCCGATCGCGACCCCATCAATCGGGTGCGAGGCCATATTTTGCAGGTGATCCTGCGGCCCGCCCACCAGAACAGGCGGACTATCCTTTTTGCCTTCCGGCTGACGGAACCCGGGCGTCAACGTATCCGGGATAAATGGCCCGGGAAAATTATCCGCCTGCACCGGCGCTTCTGCTTCCTCCATATACGCGATATCTGCCTCCTCCTGCCGGCGATTGGCCATACCTTTACCAGATCCTGTCCGACTCCGGAATGGTTGCAACTTTTTCTGTGAAAGAGCCTGTGGAGGTGGTGGCGCCGGGGTCTCGTCAGCGAAGGCATCTTCGGCGCCGGTATCTGGAGGAGCAACCGACCGTTCCGCCTGTGGGTAAGCAGCCGCAGGCTCCGATGCAGTGCTCTGCTGCCCCGGCCGGGGAATAAAATACACTGCTACGACCAACAGAACAAAGGCAGCGGCAGCGGCCATCCACATCCCGATCGGAATGCGCCCGCCCGGGCGCTCACCCAACAACCGGCGGCGCAGGCGCTCCAGGTGCAGGTTGTGTTCGTGTTCCGGCAGGGCGGTAAAGCCTTCCCAGGCTTCCCGGCGAAAAGCATCCTTATCCAGCAATGCATACAGCTCCTGCTCGTCCGAGCGGGTGAAATCGCCCCTCAGCCAGCGTTCCAGTAAATCCAGGAATCGCTTGTCATCCGTATACACAGTAGGGTCCATATTTGTTATTACAGGCTTTTGGGGTCTTCTGTTTTAAAGCACACTCCGCACACCCGCTTTTTCCAGGCAAAGTCGCAGGTTCCGGCGGCCGTTCTGGATATAGGAACGCACTTTCCCGACCTCTTCCGCCAGTAGTTGTGCGATCTCTTTATAGGATTTCTCTTTAAAATAGAACAGTTCCACACTTTCTTTCTGCTGTTCCGGCAATTCGCCAAGGCACTTTTCCAGGGGTTTATGGTCGTTCGAAGGCAATTCTACCTCAAAAGGCGCTTCCACCGCATCATAATGGACCATATCCTCCGGTGCATGGTAATCGGTGGGGCGCCGTTGATTTTTCCGCCATTCCATCAGGCAATGGTTCCGCGCCAGCACGTACAACCACCCCCGGAACGATTCCACTTCATGGTCCTGCAACTTACGCACCAGCTCCTCATAGATCTGCATGACCGCGTCTTCTGCTTTTCCCGGGTCCCGCAGGATCTTCAGGCACACCCCGTATACCATTGGCATGTACCGCTCATACAACATACCCAGATACCGGGCGTCACCACCGGACCGGTACCGGGCCAGCAGCGCTTCGTCGGTCGACGGGCTGGAAGTATTCAAGCGGAACAGTTTTGACATGCCTTTTGATCCGGTTGTTTACCAGAAAACGTTTGTATTTAGCATTTCTGAGTGGTAATCACTTTTCAAATTTCAAATTGCTCATTTCAAATTTCAAATTTTAAAGCCATCACTACCCAGCAGCGCCAAATACATACCGGTAAACGGGACTTCTCCCGTCAAAGGTATACAATGGATGCTTTTCTCCCGAAAACTGCATAAACAGAAGCGGAGAAATTTAAAATGAAAAATGTAAGATGTAAAAGTGGAAAGGTTCTATTTGGGTGTACTGGTTTTGCTGACCATTTAGGCACTTTGTTCCCGTTCATGAGGAGAACCTTTCCACTTTTACATCTTACATTTTTCATTTTAAATTAATTTTTTTCTGCCCTCCCCTTGCGTTGTATTAATTTGTCTTTTATTTTTGACCGACCGTTCAACCAAAAAAATGAGCCCACGTACATCCAAGCAATTTGAAGCGATCCGGGCCCGCAGCCGGGAGAAGATCCTGAACGCGGCAATGGAAGCTTTTGCCACCAAAGGATACCAGCACGTCTCGGTCAGCCAGATCGCTGCCAGGGCCGGCGTGGCGAAAGGATTGCTGTACAATTATTTTTCCAGCAAGGAGGATATGCTCCTGGCTATCGTTGAACTGATCATGCAGGACATATTCTCCTACATGGGCGGGATCCTGCAGGAACCCGATCCGGAAAAAAAACTGGAACAGCTCATTCGCATCTCCTTCCAACTCTTTCGCGAAAAACGGGAATTCTACACCACGATCATGCCGATCCTGACCCAAAGAGGTATTTCGGAAAAAGTGCACAACCAGTTGAGCCGGTTCCTGGGTGAGTTCGTATCGGTTTTCGAAGGTATATACGGAGCGCTGGGAGTCGCTAACCCCCGAATGGAGGCCTATCTTCTTGGCGCCCTGATCGACGGTGTAGCATGGCATTATCTGTTCCTGTTTGAAGCCGACTACCCTGTTGATGAAGTAGAAGCGCATATTTTAAGTCATATAAAATCCATTATTCATCATACCTGAAAACAGTATACCATTAGTGGTATACATAACCAAAGACTTAGCTATGATCACTCAAATAAAGCCCCTGTTAGCAAGCACCCTGGTGTTCTTCAGCCTGGTCGCGGCGCTCACCGCCCAGGATGCAAAGGAAATCGTCCGGAAAACAGATGAAAAAGCCCGCGGCAACAGTTCCATCGCCGAAATGGTCATTACGACCGAGCGGCCCAAATGGACCCGCAGTATGGACCTCAAGGTATGGGGAAAAGGCACAGACTATGCCCTGATCCTGATCCAGTCGCCGGCCAAGGATAAAGGCGTCAGCTTCCTCAAGCGGAAAAACGAGGTTTGGAACTGGCTCCCTACGCTCGAACGCACGATCAAATTGCCGCCCTCCATGATGAGTGAATCCTGGATGGGCACAGATTTCACCAATGACGACCTCGTAAAGGAAGCCTCCATCGTCCAGGATTATCACCACAAGCTCCTGGGCTCCGAGACCCGGGCCGGCCGGGATTGTTACAAGATCGAGATGATCCCGAAGCCCGATGCAGCCATCATCTGGGGCAAACTGCTGATCTGGATCGACAAGAAGGAATACATTCAACTCCGCACCGAATTTTATGATGAAGACGGAGAACTGGTCAATACAATGGTCGGATACGACATCGAAAACCTCGGCGGCCGTATGCTGCCCACCCGCATGGAAATGATACCGGCAGACAAGAAGGGGCATAAAACAACAATTTTGTACAAAACCATGAAGTTCGATGCCCCGATCGCCGACAGTTTCTTCACCACTCACAACATGACTAAAGTAAAATAACCGGCTCCTATGTTGCTAATACTTGCCTGGCGAAACATATGGCGGAACCGCAACCGTTCACTGATCACGATCAGTGCCATTGCCAGTTTCGTATTGCTCGCCATCGTGACTGTCTCCCTGCAGCAAGGTGTTTGGGACAACCTCGTTAAAAACCTGGTCAGCCTGTACACCGGATATGCCCAGGTGCATGGAAAGGATTACTGGGAAGAGCAAACGTTGGAAAACTCGTTTGAGATCAACGAACAGGTGGACCAACTGGTACAGCAAACCCCGGGCGTCCGGAATATGACCCACCGGCTGGAAAGTTTCGCGCTGGCTTCATCCGGTGAAAAAACCCGGGGGTGCCTGGTCGTCGGGATCGATCCCGTCCATGAGGACAGCCTCACCAGGCTCAGCGCCAAGATCCACCAGGGGGACATGCTGAAGCCCGGAGAGGAAGCCGCGCTCGTAGCCGAAGGGTTGGCGGAAAAACTGAACCTTGGATTGGGGGATACGATCGTTTTGCTCACGCAGGGTTATTACGGCAGTACAGCGGCCATGAAAGTGGCAATAAAAGGCCTGCTGCATTTTGGTTCTCCGGAACTCAATCAGCGGGTTGCCTATGTCCCGCTGGCCTTAGCGCAATACTGGCTGGATGCCAATAAAAGAGCGACAGCCCTCGTGGTAGGCCTGACCAACGCCGATCAACTCCCGGCAGTTGCCCGCACATTAAAAAAAGCCCTGCCCGATGAATATGAAGCGATGACCTGGCAGGAGATGATGCCGGAGATCAACCAGCACATCGAGGCCGATTCGGCTGGTATGTACATCATGCTGGGTGTACTATACCTGCTGATCTCCTTTGGCATTTTCTCCACCTTGCTGATGATGCTTGCAGAACGCCAACGTGAATTCGGAATGCTGAATGCCCTCGGCATGCCTCTGGGCAAGATCGCAAGGGTCGTTCTGGCCGAAACGATTTTTCTGACCCTGGTCGGCTGCCTGGTTGGTGTCGCACTCAGCTATCCGGCTGTCTGGTACCTGGTCGAGCACCCGATCGTGTTTACCGGCGAATTGGCAAAGACTTATGAAAAATTCGGGTTTGAGCCCATTTTCCCGGCCATTATGAAAGCCCGGATCTTTATCGAACAGGGCTTAACCGTTCTTATTATCGGCTTTGTCCTGGCCATTTATCCGGTCTGGCGCGTCATGCACCTGGAAGCGGTAGTAGCGATGCGAAAGTAGGATTGTTGGAGGGTTAGATGGTTGGAGGGTTGGAGGGTTAGAGGGTTGGAGGGTTAGAGGGTTAGAGGGTTGGAGGGGAAACCAAATTACCATCAAAAGTGGCCTGGCAAAAAACTAAATAGTCCCTGTATACTTTAAAACAAACAACTTAGTCACCTCCCAAAAAAAACAATATAACACACTTACTTTCAATCAATTATCATATAACCATATAACCATCCATCCATATAACCATCCATCCATATAACCATATAACCATCCATATGTTATTCATCATAGCCTGGCGAAATCTTTGGCGCAACCGTTCCCGGAGCCTGATCATTGCTACCTCGGTGGCCCTGGGAATGTGGGCCGGCACCTTTATCATGGCGATCTACTACGGCATGGGAAACGACCGGCTGCGCATTGCCATCGACAATGAAGTGTCGCATATTCAGGTCCACCACCCGCGGTTTGCGGATGACCAGGAAGCTAAATACAGCATGTCTTTGGACAGTATGGACGCCCTGCTGCGCCAGCAACCGGACATCAAAGCCTTTAGCCTGCGCAGTGTGAGCACGGGTATGGTCGCCACAACTTCCGGCAGCCAGGGCATTCAGGTCAACGGCGTCGACCCGGCTGCCGAGCAGGCTACCAGAGGCATGGCCGGTTTTGTCACCGAAGGCGACTATCTGGACACAGACAAGCGAAACCGGGTACTGGTGAGCACCAAGCTGGCCGACAAACTAAACCTGGAGATCGGCAACAAGATCATCCTAACCTTGCTGGATACCGCCTCCAATATCACATCCGGGGCATTCCGGATTTGCGGCCTGTACCACACCTCCAATGCCCCCCTCGACGAATTGAATGTCTTTGTCCGGAAGGCAGACCTTGACCGCCTGATCGGCACGGCCGGCAGGATACATGAAGCCGCCATTCTCCTGCAACACGACGATGCCCTGGAGGCAGTCTACAACTGGCTTAAAGAAAAACTGCCCGGCTTGCGTATCGAGCGCTGGCAGGACATCTCCCCGGAAACAGCCCTGGTCATTTCTTCCATGGATACCTACTCGCTGATCTTTATTATTATTATCCTGCTGGCCCTTTCCTTCGGAATTATCAATACTATGCTGATGGCAGTATTGGAACGTACCCGCGAGATCGGCATGCTCATGGCCGTCGGTATGGACCGCCTGCGGGTATTCAGCATGGTGGTGTGGGAAACTATGATGCTGTCCATCATCGGAGCGCCGGTCGGTTTGTTCGCCGCCTGGGCGACGGTAGCCTGGCTGGGTAAAACGGGCATCGACCTCGGCAGCCTGATGGGTGAATCACTGCGGGACTTCGGCTATGCTGCGATCACGTATCCGATCCTGCCCTGGCACAATGTCGTCCAAACCACTATCCTGGTTCTGATCACGGCCTTGATCGCAGCGGTCTTCCCTGCCGTAAAAGCGCTTCGCCTGAAACCAGTGGAAGCGATACGGACCTGATCAGGATGCAGAATGCGAAAATAAAAATGGAGGTCGGGCCGGATTGGATTCTGGAAAGGTTCGACTCCGGGTTATTAACAAGAGCAAAAAATAGAAGCATGAATACGGTAATTGATGCGCATAATATTTCCAAGGTGTACAACCCCAAGACCATACCGGTACACGCCGTAAACAACGTACACCTGCACCTCGAACGCGGTGAGTTCACGGCGCTGGTCGGACCCTCCGGGTCCGGGAAAACAACGTTGCTGAATATCATCGGTGGCCTGGATGCCCCCACCGAAGGAGTGATAATGGTAAATGGCGTAGACATCACCCGGATGCGCCCCAATGACCTGATCAACTTCCGGTTAAACAATATTGGCTTTGTATTTCAGGCCTTCAACCTGATCCCGGTACTAACGGCCCGGGAAAATGTGGAATTCATCATGCTGCTTCAAAAACGCCATAAAAAAGAGCGGGAACAGCGGGTACGCGAACTGATGGAGGCCGTCGGGCTGTCTGACAAACTGGACTCGCGCCCGGCACAACTGTCCGGCGGACAACAGCAGCGCGTCGCTGTTGCCCGGGCCCTTGCCTCCAAACCACAGTTTGTCCTTGCCGATGAGCCCACCGCCAACCTCGACAGCCACTCTGCCTCTACCCTGCTCGATATTATGGAACGCCTGAACCGGGAAGAAGGGATCACCTTCCTTTTTTCCACACACGACCAGCGTGTGATCGAACGCGCCCGCCGCGTGATCACACTCGTGGATGGCCGGATTGCGGAAGATTCCGCCCCGACCCCCACGGCACACTAAACCACCTGAAATTGCCCGGTCATGTAACGTCAGGCCGGTTTAAACAACTAACTCTGTTGCAAAATAATCCCTGACCCGGGCCTTGATCTGGTTTTGTGTCATGGAATCAGCCGGAAGTACTGCCTTGGGTTGCGGGTGAAAGTGTTTGACGGCAGCCATGGCATTCTGAAGACCGATCTTGGCCTCTGCCGGTCCAAAGATCACCAATTCATCCGCTTTGGGATCGATGGCCTCCATAATAGCATGGAAGTAGTTTTTCTCTTCCTGCTGCCGCCGGCGCAAAAAGGCCTGCTCTTTCACACCACCCTGCGGTCCCCACGGGGTTTTACTCCGGGAGCCTCCCTTCGGCACGCTTCGGTCAATTTCAGACAAAATATGCTGCATTACAGGCTCCCTTTCCCCCGCTTCATCCAGTGAAATGATGAATGCCTCTTTATAATCCAGCCAAATACCGATTTGTTTTTTATGGTTCTTCATAACAGTCAATTTAGTCTTTCAAATATACCCTTTTCAACTTCGTTTTGCCGGCATACGCATCAACCCGGGGATTGATTTCCATCACCGGGTCCTGCAACTATCAACCAGCCAGCAATAACACCGACCACTGGTCCTGATCAATTTACCTGACCGTATGTCTACTTTTTCCAATCCCGCAAAATTTACCTTCCTGGCACTACTGGTGCTGCTGGCCGGAACTTTAGTATCGGCACAGGAATCTTCCAACTGGTCCTTCCGGGGATACGTCAAAAACCTTCAACAATGGGGCTTCACCGATGCCCCCAACTCGCTTGTCAGTGGCGGCTTTTTCCACAACCGGTTGATGCTCCGGTATATACCGGATACGGTGTGGACCTTTGATGCAGAGGTGCGCAACCGCCTGTTCTACGGAGAATGGGTACGGTTCCAGCCCCAAATGGCCGACGGACTGGACCAGGACAACGGACTCGTTGACCTGTCCTTCGTACCCGTCGACCGGGCGGCGCTGGTTGGAAGTGTGGTGGTTGACCGGCTCTGGACGCAATGGACCAAACGGAACTGGACGGTACGCGTGGGGCGTCAGCGGATCAACTGGGGCATGGCCCTCACCTGGAACCCTAACGACTGGTTCAATGCCTGGAATTTCCTGGACTTTGATTACGAAGAACGTCCCGGCTCCGATGCCCTGCGCATCCAATACCAGACTGGCGGGTTTTCCCAGTTCGACCTGGCTATCCGGCCTGCACGGCATGCCCGGAGTATAGTTGGTGCGCTCCGATACGGCGGACATGTCGGTAATTTTGACTGGCAGGCACTGGCTGGCATATATCGCAACCGACTGGCGATCGGGACTGGTTGGGCCGGTGATGCCGGACAGGCCGGGGTCAAAGGCGAACTTGCATTTTTTCATCCCATTGACTCTACCGCGGGTGAAACCAGCGTAAGTGCAACGGCCGAGATCAGCACGCTGGTCGGCGGGTCCTGGTTTTTGAGCGGGGGCCTCCTGATCAATTCCAACGGTTTTGGTAACGGCGCAGACCTGGATCAGTTGATGGCCACCAATTTGTCTGCCGATAACCTGATGCCCGGCAAATTTTCACTGCTGGCCTCAGTGTCGCACTCGTTTACACCTCTGCTCCAGGGGGCATTATCTGCAGTGTATTCGCCAAACGGGCAACTGATCATTCTCGTGCCTACCCTGGCCTGGTCCGTAGCAGAAAACTGGGACCTGGATCTGACCGGACAATTATTCTGGCTGGAAGTGGAAGATCAGACCGGCCATCGCGAAGTAAAAAATGCCGGCAACGGGATCTACCTGCGGGCACGGTGGAGTTTCTAACCTGGCCTGCCAGAAAGTACGGTTTATCCGCACATAAAGCCCTCTTGACCATTGATATCAACTGGAGTATATTTGTTTGGCATCAGAAAACCATTTACCGGTTTCGCCACCGCTGCCCCGGGAAACCGAATAAAACCTACCTCCGGACTGTCCTGGTTTTCACCGTATGAAGTGTGCTGCGCACGGACTTCAGGTATCACGATAAAATCAACAGCCATGAACCCATTCCAGGATAAAGTAGTCGTCATCACCGGTTCCAGTCAGGGTATTGGAAAGTATCTGGCCCTTGAACTGGCCAAACACGGTTCCCGGATCGTGCTCAACGGTCGGGACCCGAAGCGGCTGGAAAAAGCCGTTGCCCTGCTTGCCGGGCATTCCAGCCAGAAACCACTAGTTGTTCAAGGCGATGTTTCCAACTGGGAGGATAACCAGCGACTGATCCGGGAGACCCTGGATCACTTTGGCCGGATTGATATCGTGATCGCCAATGCCGGCGTTGGCATGACCGGCCCGATTGAAACATCAGACCCGCATGCCATGAAAAAAGTCATGGATATCAACTTTACCGGATGTCTGTTTACCTGCCGGGCTGCCATTGAGCCGCTGAAAGCCAGCAAGGGCAGCTTGCTCATCACCGGAAGCATTGCCGGATTCCACGGTCTGCCGACTTCCGGTGTATACAGCTGCTCCAAAATGGCCCTGACGGCACTGGCACAAACACTCCGCATCGAGCTGGCGGACACCGGGATACATGTTGGGCTGGCCTACGTAGGCATGACCGATACAGAACCGGAAAAAATGGTGATCAACCACGATGGAACGGTCGTACCCAGACCGGACTATACCCTTCATACAGTCCCCATTGAAAAAGCCGTGCTTCAGATGGTGGATATGTTACGCACCCGGAGAAAGGTAGAGGTCTTCACCCTTTTGGGTAAACTGAACGCCTTACTGTCCCGGATTTCCCCCGGGCTTATAGAGTACATCCTGACCCGCAACTACCGCAAGCAACTGAAAGCCCGGGCTATGAAGACCGACTAGATCACAATATTGACAATACGCCCCGGTACCACGATCAGTTTTTTGACCGGGCTGTCTCCCAGGTTGCGCTTGACAAAGTCCTGCTCCAGGACCATAGCCTCCACGTCAGCTTTGGAAGCGTCTGCCGGCACTTCGATATTGCCGCGCAGTTTGCCGTTTATCTGTACCGGATAAGTGACCGTATCCGATTTCAGGTACTCCGTATTCAACTGGGGCCAGGCAGCATCGCATACCGTGGTCTCGTGCCCGAAACGATGCCATAACTCCTCTGCAATATGCGGAGCGAACGGAGCCAGCAGGGTCACAGCCGGTTCCAGAATAGCCCGTTTGCTGCTTTTCAGCGCCCGCAGTTCGTTAGTCAGGATCATAAAATGGCTGACACAGGTATTCATGGAAAACCGCTCGATATCGTCGGTCACCTTCTTGATACAATTGTGCAATATCCGCAACTCATCGCGATCCGGGGCTTCATCGCTTGGCAGCCAAGCGCCATCCTCCCCGACAAACATTCCCCAGAACCGGCGCAGGAAGCTATACACCCCGGTAATGCCTTTGGTATCCCAGGGCTTGGAAACCTCCAGCGGACCGAGGAACATCTCATACATGCGGAAACAATCGGCTCCATATTGTTCTACCATATCGTCCGGGTTGACGACATTGAACTTGGACTTGGACATTTTTTCCACCTCAAATGCACAGGTAAAGCGTTTCGACGGCCCTACTTTGAATCCTGCTTTTTGGAACATGGGCAACTGGACGGCCTTTTCCATATTCAACACATCATCTTCCACGATATTTACATCCACATGCAGTTTGGAGAAGCAGTGCTCTGAATATTTCTGCGTCAGATCGTAGGAAACGAACAATTGTTCAGCTTTCGGCCCCTTATCCGTCATAAAAAAGCGTTCGCGGCTTTCCAGTGCCTGGCGAACCTTTGCAGCCGTGACTGCATGATCGTTGATCGAATCGGCCAGCTCTTCGATAAACAGGACCAGCAGCCGTTTGCCGTCGGCCTCTGCAGACCGCCGGATGGACTCGATCTTGTCGGATCGTTTCCAGGAGGTTACTTCAATTACCAGATCATTGGTTTCAAAAGCAAAATCGTACGTGTAGGATTCCTCCAGGTTAGATGCCGGGATCTGCATGGGGCCGTAATCCTCAAAAAAGGGCTTCAGCACCTTCAGCCACAGGTATTCCTCATAAAAACATTCCTTGGCCCGGTATATCAGGCTGGAACGGCCCTGGATCATTCCCTGGTTAGTCAGTTTCCTGGCATACTCCCGCTCCGGCACCAACCCAAGGTCAAACAGGAAGTGATTCCAGAAGCGGCTGTACAACAAGTGCCCCACAGCATGCTCCGAGCCACCGATGTACCAATCTACATCCCGCCAATAGCCGACTGCCTCTTTACCGCAAAATGCTTTTTCATTGTGGGGGTCCATATAGCGGTAGAAATACCAGGACGAGCCGGCCCAGCCGGGCATAGTGCTCAATTCATATTCATAGCCCGGTCCGTCGGGTTCGGGATAATATTTCCAGCCCTGCGCCCGCGCGAGCGGCGGCTCGCCGGTCTCTGTGGGGAGATATTTGTTCACTGGCGGTAAAACGAGGGGCAGGTCGCTTTCCCGGATCAGGTGCGGCACCTCGTCTTTCCAATATACCGGCACGGGTTCACCCCAGTAGCGCTGCCGGCTGAAGACCGCATTGCGCATTTTATACTGGATCTTTCCTTTACCCAGGCCCTGCTCTTCCAGCCAGTTGACCAGGGTCGGCACTGCCTCTGCATAAGCCTTGCCGTTGATCATACCCGAATTGACATAGCGACCTTCCTTGGTCGGATCGGCAGCCTCCTCCAGATTTTGCTGGGCGTCAAGGATTGGCACAATAGGCAGGTTAAAGTGGGTTGCAAAGTTCCAGTCGCGCTGGTCACCGGAAGGAACTGCCATCACAGCACCGGTACCGTAGCTGGCCAGTACGTAGTCTGCAATAAAGATCGGGATCTTTTCCCCGTTGAACGGATTGATCGCATAGGCGCCGGTATTCACGCCGGTCACCTTTTTCGCTTCAGCCATGCGCTCGATCTCCGAGCGGGAAGCAGCCCATTTGACATAAGCACGCACCTCGGCGGCCTGGGCATCGGTGGTCAGGCGGTCAACCAACTCATGTTCGGGAGCCAGCACCATAAAAGTTGCCCCGTAGATCGTATCGACACGGGTGGTAAATACTTCAATATGGGCATCCGGATGGCCATCGACGGCAAACCTTACCGAAGCACCTTCCGAGCGACCGATCCAGTTGCGTTGTTGCTCCTTGATCGACTCCGGCCAGTCAATGGTGTTCAACCCGTCCAGGAGCCGGTCAGCATAAGCGGTGATGCGCATGCTCCACTGTTTCATTAGTTTGCGTTCGACCGGAAATCCGCCGCGTTCACTGACGCCGTCTTTCACCTCGTCGTTCGACAACACCGTGCCCATGGCCGGGCACCAGTTCACATACGACTCCTCGGGAAAGGTCAGCCGGTATTTCAACAGGATCAGGTGTTGTTCTTTTTCCGACAAGGCATTCCATTCATCAGCTGAAAAAACCGGGGTATTGTCGTCACATACGGCCCGCACAGACTTATTTCCTGCTTTCCCAAAACGGGTGACCAGTTCGCTTACCGGAATCGCCTTATCTGCATCCAGATCATAATAATGCTCGAACAACCGCATGAAGATCCACTGCGTCCACCAGTAAAAGGCCGGGTCGCTGGTGCGCACTTCGCGGCTCCAGTCGAAGGAAAAGCCGATGTTGTCCAGTTGTTCGCGGTACCGCTCAATATTTTGTTCCGTCGACACCGCCGGGTGAATTCCGGTCTGTATGGCATATTGCTCGGCCGGCAATCCGAAGGAATCGTAGCCCATCGGGTTCAACACGTTGAAGCCTTTCAGTCGCTTATACCGCGCCACGATATCACTGGCAATGTAGCCCAGCGGGTGGCCAACATGCAAACCGGCACCGGATGGGTACGGAAACATGTTCAGGATATAAAATTTGGGCTTCGATGTGTCGTTACTCACCTGGTAGGTGCGTTGTTCTTTCCACCAGGATTGCCATTTTGATTCGATGTCGCGAGGAGCGTATTCCATAATGAGACTTAACGATCGAGGGTCAACGGTGCCCGGGAGTGCGTGGCGGTATTTAGGCCCCGGTCCGGAAAACAGGTTCTTTTATCCGGGTATCCGCCTTCATCACCCACCGTTTATTGTTTTGTGAAGCGGCAAAATTAGGGATTTTGAAAGAATATTATTTCAAATTAAGAAACCGGGAGGGTGAAAAAAAAGTTTCGCACGGTTTGTGCGTTAATTGAACAGCCGATACTGACAAAATCTTATTTCGTACAAGGCCAATGTACGATAATTCGAGTGTGTTGGTTTAGGGTATCTCCCGGTCATTTGTAGCGTACTACTTCATTTCGCTGTTTTAATATCAAGTTTCCATCCGATTATGAAACCGATTCCCGTTCTTCTGTTTTTCTTTTTTCAGGCCAGGCTGTTGTGCGCACAGGACAATATTGTATTTGACACCATTCCCTTTGACTTCTGGGGAGGCACCTTTTGGCAATACAACAACACGATCGATCAGATCCGCAATCCGGCAGATGAAACACTCCTTGCCGTACGCCGGTACTACCCGAATGGCGGCGTGGCGGAAGAATACCTGCGGCAAAGCGACACCTGTTGGCTGTTTCAGGCCTTCGACAGCCTCGACCATACCCGTATGCTGACCCGCGGGTTGTATGTAGCCGATCCGGGGTACCAGGTCGTCGACACCATTGAATCCTTCGATCCGGGCACTTTCGAGGAGATCAGGCGACTGATCGTTTCACGGTATTCTTTCAAAACCGGACCGTGGTTTGAGCGCGACCGCAACGGGTATATCTGGACCGGCGTTTACGAAGATGGCCTGCGCGAGGGGCTGTGGCAAAAACGCGATGCCTATGATTTCACCGAACTCCGCGGTTTTATGTACTACGGCGGGGAGATCGCGGCCGATTCGACGCTCAACTGGGCGCTTACAACTGATACGGCCCGGATTACCGGTCTGCTTTGTGAAGGCGTAGTACCCGGACGTCGCGGTGGTATCGTGACGGAAAACACCCCGGGCGGACTCTGGCGGTTGTGCGATGTACGACCTGATATGCTGGGCCGGCAGAGCATCTGGAAAATGACCCACCTGGATTTCCTCCCCGGGCAATGCAATGCCGAAACCTGGGGCAGTTACCTGTTCCGGGATGACCGGAGCCTGTCCTTTATCCTGCCGGGGCACCACTTTACCTTCCGCGACGAAGGCCGCTGGGAATTACTGGACGGGAACAAACTGTTGCTTTCTCTGCAAAAGAAAGGAGACAAACGTTTTCAG
>SBHD01000299.1 GCA_006226345.1 Bacteroidota bacterium
ACCGGTAATAGTGTATTAACCATAAAAGCAAACTGCCCGTGTTGCGTCCAGACGCGCACAGGCAGTTTGTGGTTTTAAGTTTCGGGATGTTTTGTGTCAGCAAGACGCTCCCGCAATCTTAATTGCATTCAATGAAATCAAAGTTACCGGCAACGGGCTCACCGTTGGCATTAAAGGTTACATGCATCTTCAGTTTAAGACCACTGTAGGTTTCACCGGTCGTTTCGTCGGTAATGACGAGGTTGTCGAATCCGTGAAAAACGGCAGCCGACTCCACCTGGCCACTGAAATTCAGGTTGATGTGGTAATCCTGTACTGCATGCAGAGAATAGATGTGTCCCGTTGCAACTCCGATGCCGGTCATGGTAACCTCCTCGGCGCCTTTGTCATTTAAATGGCAACTGGCTGACAACACCCATTTACCTTTTTGATGCGTTGTGAAATTCGCATTTGAGATCAATTCCGGAATACAATCCACGCCAACGTAATTAATGAAATAGGAGTCGGAATACTCATAATCACTTTGGCCGGGTGTGCATTCGGCGGACCGGAGATCGATGCTTGTCCCATTCCCGCCATCCTGAATTTTTGGAGCGCTTAATTCTTCTTTGGCGCAGCTGGTAACAGAGAAGATCCCTGCAATCAGGAAAAAAAACGATAGTTTGTTCATAATGCTTAATTTAAATGATTTAGATTGTTTTTGCATTTCTGATGCTTCAAAAGTAGACGCCTGGGACGTCTGCCAAACTATCCGGTTGAGCAGTTGGAGGGCGTTAGTGCGTGGATACCTTTTTCAAATGAGAAATTGCATTTGTGCAGGGGTTGGTGTTGGCTTGTACCTACTCCCGGAGGCGAAGAACGGAGGGGGCCGGGTAGATACTTTATCGTTATGGCTCCCATTGGCCGGGAGGGCTGCCAAAGCACCTGCGGAATAATTAACCGTGGAATACAAAATAAAGCCGGATGCTGCTGTTACCCGGCCATTCAGGCAAGAGTAATCAAGGGGTAGGGGATTGGAGCAGGTGTGCTACTTTGGTTAAACTGCTTTCCAATCTGAGAGAAAAGCCACAAACTGCTCGTGAGCGTCTGCGACGCGACACGTATCGTCTACAAGTCTCCGACTTGTGAAAAGTATGAAACGAATGGTTCTCATTCTTTCTTGTACAGTGTAAGGCCACGCAGGCAGATAGCGATGCGATAAGAGCATCTGCTCACGTTTCCGGAATATACCCAATCCACGACATCGGTAAATCCACTATGGCTACTTCAAGCAGACCATGCCCGGTTGCATAATTGGAAGCACTGCTATACAGGAATTGTTCTGCCGTTTCTACCCAGCCTTCCACAACCGGGTTGTTGTGGATATAAGCGATCTTCTGAGCGATGACAGGCAGGGTATATAGTATTACAGGGTGATTATTGGATTGCCAGAATTGGTACTGGCGTTTACCGGGTGCTTGACGACCCCGGTAAGCAAACCGGTGGAGCATCCATTCCTTTCGGCTCTCGCTTCCGCTGTTTTCGATTTCCTGCAATATGGCCCTGGCTGTAAACTTTTTAAAGTCGCGCAGGATTTCTGAAAGCGGCACGCTTCCCCTGCCTCTGTAATCAGGTGGATGTGGCTGCTCATGATAACATACGCATATACCAACAAGTTTTTTTCCTTTTGACAGTACTGCAGGCTATCGATAATGATGTCTTTGTAGCGCTTTCGGATGAATACATCTACCCAGTCTACAACAGTCAAGGTTAGAAAGTTTAGTCCGTGCTGGTCCAGTATCTTATAGCGGCTCATGTTTCTGCATTTTTAAGTTCAGGTGTTTTCAGGCTGTTTTTGTTCAACAAGTCAGAGACTTGTTCACAGTACGTGTCGCGTCGCAGACGCTCACGAGCGGTTTGTGGTTGAAGCACCCCCCTACAACCCCCAAATATCATATTTTAAAACAAAATATTTATTAAACCAAAGGCATTTTAAAACAATTTGACTCTACTTTTGCCTTCCCCCTTCCAATCCTTTTTCCACCCGCCTTCCCGTCCGCTGACACACCTCTGCAATCATGTAATCCGCTGATTGTCAATTGAAAATCGTGTTAGATTACATGATTGCAGAGGTATCTAACCGTCGATTGGTAGTTTGTTATGTACCTCAACGCACACAGCTACTTCAGCCTGCGCTACGGCACGCTTGCACCGCAACAGCTGGTGGAGGCTGCCGCTGCCCGTGGTGTGCACACCCTGGTGCTGACGGACATCAACAACACCTCGGCCGCGCTGGACTTTGTGCGGACCTGCCAAAAACACAAGGTCAAACCGGTGCTGGGCATCGAATTTCGCGATGCCCGGCACCGCTACCTGTTTACCGGCATCGCGCAGAACCTCGCCGGCTGGTCGGCGCTGTGTGCCCTGCTGACGGAGCACTCCCTGGCCGGCAGGCCTCTTCCGGCTGTGCCGCCGCCGCTGGAAAACGTGTATATCGTGTACGACCGGGAGGTGAAGCCGCTGGATATGTTCAAGCCTTACGAGTTTATCGGCATCCGGCCCGGTCAGGTCAACAGCCTGTTCAACGCGCCCTGGCGGCGGCATCCGGAGCGACTGCTGGTCTGGCAGCCCGTTACCTTTCTCGATCGCGAGGGCTACCGCCTGCACAAACTCCTGCGCGCCATCAACGCCAATACGCTGGTGACCAAACTCGGTGACGTGACGGTGGCACATCCCGATGAAAACTTTCCGACCGAAGCCGAACTGCTTGCGGCATTCGACCGCTATCCGGCGATCGTAAAGAACACCCGGCGGGTGCTCAACAACTGCTCCATCCGGTTTGAGACCGGCCTGCAACTCAACCGCCGCACGTTCATGGGCACCAAGGCCGGCGATATGCAGCTGCTAACCAAACTTGCCGAGAGTGGCTGCGCGCGCCGCTACGGTCCGCACCACCGCCGGGCGCAGGAGCGTGTGCGCAAGGAACTCAAAGTGATTGCCGACCTGGACTTTGCCGCGTATTTCCTGATCACCTGGGATATCGTGCGCTACGCTGAATCGGCTGGCTACCACCACGTGGGGCGGGGGAGTGGCGCCAACTCCATCGTGGCCTACTGCCTGTTCATCACTGACGTGGAGCCGCTGGAACTCGACCTGTATTTCGAGCGCTTCATCAATCCGCAACGCACCTCCCCACCGGACTTCGACATCGACTTCTCCTGGGACGAGCGTGACGACGTAACGGACTACATCTTTAAACGCTACGGCCGCGAACACACGGCCCTGCTGGCTACCTACAGCACCTTCCAGCATGCCGCCGTGATCCGCGAACTGGGTAAGGTGTTTGGTTTGCCGAAGGCTGAGATCGACGCTATTGTGGAATACTGGTCCAAAAACGCGCCGGGCAGCTGGCGGTGGACGGGGCGCAAGGGAGAGGAAGAAGTTCAAGATGTAAAAGGCAAAACTCAAAATGTAAAAGGCGAAATACAAGAGGTAAAAGGTGAAGGGCAAAGCGCGCTCCATCCCTGGGCCAAACACATCCTGCGTTACGGCGAACAACTGGTCGATTTCCCGAACTACCTCTCGATCCACGCCGGCGGGGTCATCATCTCCGAGGCGCCGCTGAGTGAGGCCACTGCCCTGCAACTAATGCCCAAAGGCTTTCCGATCACGCATTTCGATATGTATGCTGCCGAAGACTGGGGCTTTCACAAGTTCGATGTGCTGAGCCAGCGCGGGCTGGGTCATATCAAGGACTGTGTGGGACTGGTGCGCGAAAACCAGGGCAAGGCAGTCAATGTGCATGAGGTCGGACGCCTGAAAGCCGACGAGAATGTGCGCGCCCGGTTGCGCAGCGGTAGCTGCATCGGGTGCTTTTACATCGAGAGTCCTGCCATGCGCGGACTGTTGCACAAACTCCGTTGCGACAATTACGTGCACCTGGTGGCGGCCAGCAGTATTATCCGGCCGGGAGTGGCGCAGTCGGGTATGATGCGGGAGTATATCCACCGGTTTCACAACCCCAATGCTTTTGAGTACCTACACCCGGTGTTTGCCGAACACCTGGGCGAAACCTACGGTGTGATGGTGTACCAGGAGGATGTGATGAAGATCCTGCACCACTTTGCCGGGCTGGGCCTCGATGAGGCCGATGTGATGCGCCGGATGATGACCGGTAAAAAACGCTCTTCGGAGGCTTTTGCCCGGCTGGAGCGGAAGTATTTTGACAACTGCCGCGCCCGGGGCTACCCGGAAGCGCTGACCAAAGAAGTGTGGCGGCAGATCGCCAGTTTCGGCGGGTATTCGTTCTGCAAAGCACATTCGGCGAGTTTTGCGGTGGAGTCGTTCCAGAGCCTGTACCTCAAGACCTATTTCCCGCTGGAATTTATGGTGGCGGTGATCAACAATTTCGGCGGTTTTTACAATACGGAATACTACGTGCACGAGGCGCGCATGGCCGGTGGTACGATCCATGCGCCCTGCGTCAACCGCAGCCGGAACCTGACCCACCTGGATGGCCGCGATATTTACCTGGGACTGATCCACCTGCGTGGCTTGGAGCAGCAGCTGATCGGCGATATAGTGCGGCAGCGCACGGAGTTCGGGCCGTTCAGGAGCTTAGAGGATTTTGTACGCCGGGTGCATATCGCGCCGTCACAGCTGGACATTCTGATCCGGATCGGGGCCTTCCGGTTTACCGGGCTGAAAAAGAGTGAGTTGCTCTGGGAAAAAAGTCGCGTACTGCGTCCGGACAGCGGCATGGGCGCCAACCTGTTGTTTCCTGATGAGTCGGAAGCGTACCGGCTGCCGGTGCTGGAAGAAGGGCCGTACGACCAGGCCTTCGACGAACTGGAGTTGCTGGGCTTTACGCTTAGTTCGCCTTTCGACCTGTTGGACGACAGTGTCCGTGCGGAACCGCCCGGCCTGCCGGCCCGGGAAATGGCTGTGCATGTGCACAAACTGGTGACGATGACAGGGTATTATGTCTGCCGCAAGGATACGCGTACGATCAAGGGGGATCTGATGCACTTCGGTACCTGGCTGGATGCGGAGGGCCGGTTTTTCGATACGGTACATTTTCCCGATCGGCTCCGGCAGGCGCCTTTCCGGGGGCGGGGTATTTACCGGATCCGGGGCCGACTGGTGTCGGATTTTGGTTTTATGAGCCTGGAAGTGAGCGAGATGGAACGGTTGCCGTACCGGGTGGATGGGCGGTATGCGTCGTAATCTTTTTACCGAAGAGGCAAATAAAAAACCTCCGGTGGCTACTACCACCGGAGGTTCAGGATTTTATTGGGCGATCTGGACATTTACGGCATTCATTCCCTTTTTGCCGCGCATGGTCTCAAAGGTAACCTGGTCACCTTCGCGGATATTGTCGATCAGTCCGCTAACATGTACAAAGATTTCTTCTTTAGTGTCGTTGTCTACAATGAAGCCAAAGCCTTTGGTTTCATTGAAGAACTTTACAGTTCCGTTATGCATTGAAAAAAGTTAAAAAGTTAAGCTGGCGATTTGCCGGTGCAAAGATGCGCCTATTTTTTTTTATAAAAAACTGGTTTCCAAGGTTACTAAAAAAAAGAAACCATCAGACGCCAGCGCCAGCATTTTACAGAAAAACACGAAAATACAATTACAGGGGAGACGCGAAAGTTAATTTTTTGCGCCTTTGCGGTGAGAACAAAATAAAAAACCCCCGGTGACTAACACCGGAGGTCCAGAATTTTATCAATCAAATGTCAGATGCGCTTAGGCGATCTTGACATCTACTGCATTCATTCCTTTTTTACCAGGTGCGGTTTTAAACGTTACCTGATCACCTTCCTGGATGTTGTCGATCAGTCCGGTGACGTGTACAAAAATTTCCTCCTTGGTGGAGTCGTCTACAATAAAGCCAAAACCTTTAG
>SBHD01000078.1 GCA_006226345.1 Bacteroidota bacterium
GCATTGCGGTATGAATCCACGTAGGCATCGTACCAAAGGCTGTTGAAATCGCTGGTGTTGACTGAATACTGGTCAAAACCCAGGTGCTGGCGGTCTATACCCCGGTAATAGCCGCAGAATATGCCGGCACGCCGGGCCGTTTCGCCGGTTTGCAGGATGATGTTACCGACCTCGGCGCCGGTCAGAATATTGGAATAGGACGCGTCGGTCGGGTTGTTGGGATCGTCATTGATCCCGTCGACCAGTTTGCTGCAGGAAGCCAAAAAAAGTGCTCCCAGGCATATATATAGCAGATGTTTCATCTTTTCTGTCTTTTATAAATTAGAAATTAAGCAACAGGCTGAACACATAGGATTGGGTGCCCGGGTTGTTGAAGTAGTCCAGTCCCCGCGCTACGCTGATCCCGGAAAGGTTGGTGTCCGGGTCATTGCCTTCAAACTCGGTCCACAGAACCAGGTTACGACCGGTTGCGGTCAGTTCGATACTGCCCAGACCGGTGCGTTGCTTGAGCCACTTCGACTTCAGGCGATACGACAGGCTGATCTCCCGGAGCCGGGTCCAGGAGCCGTCCTCAACGTAGATCTCGTCGTTGCCATTACTAAAGAAGCCGCCGTCGCCATTGTACCAGGCTTCCGTAAGGGCCACGGGCCCGGCGCCAAAGTCATAGACCTTGCCGCGGAAGGTTTCGCCGATGTTGATGATGTTGCCGTTGAATTCCTTCAGGTTCCGGGTAGCGGTTACCTCATTGCCCGAATCTTCCCAGCGGCCCAGGTCGAGGAGTACCGATTTGGTGCCCGCATAGATATCGGCACCCTGGTAGGTTTCGAACAGGATGGACAGCGTCAGGTTCTTATACCGGAATCCGCTAACCAGGGAGCCCTGCCAGTCCGGATTTGGGTCGCCGATCACGCCTTCGACAGCATCTTGTTCGGGGAAGCCGTTTTCGTCGAACACGATCGACCCGTCCGGGTTGCGCAAAATGCGCGAACCCCAGATCACACCGATGGGCAGACCTTCCACAGCCCGCGAATTGGCTGCGGCCAGACCACCCAGGTTGATCGATTCCACACCGGCCAGGTCCAGTACCTTGTTCTTTACTTTGGTGAAGGTAGCGGTGAGTTCCCAGGAAAAGTCCTTCTTGTTGATAACTGTGTATCCGAGGTCCAGTTCGATACCCTTGTTCTCGATCTCGGCGCCGTTGGTGTACACTTCGCTGTAGCCGCGGGTGTTGGACACCGGAAAGTCGAGCAGTACATCTTCGGTCCGGTTGTAAAAGTAGGTGCCGCTGAAGGCCAGGCGGTCCCGGAGGAACCGCAGATCGGCGCCGACTTCAAATTCTTTTTTCCGTTCGGGCCGCAGGGCGGAATTGCCCCGGTTGGCGCTGGGCACAAAGCCCCCGTTGCCGTACAGGCCCAGGTTGAGGTTGCCACCGTACTGGTCGCTGAAGCTGGGTGAAACATATACATTGGAGGTATTGTACCGCGCCGGCTGAATACCTACTTCACCGTAGGAAACCCGCAGTTTTCCAAAGGAGAATGCGTCACTTTCCAGGTCACCGAGTTTGGAAAACTGCCAGGCCAGCGATGTGGACGGGAACAGGAAGGTGTTGTCCGAGGCATCGCCGAAGGTGGAAGCCGATTCCACCCGGAGGGTGCTGGTCAGGTACAGCATGTCCCAGCCGGATAAGCTGAGTGAGGAGTAAACCCCGGCGGTGCGTTCCCGGCCCTGTGAGCTGGCTGTCGTCACGTTTTCAGGCAGCGCATTATCCTTGTCGCGTACCACACTAGCTACATCGGCAAACTGGATAAAGTTGGTCGTCTCCACACCGTTCACCGACAGCGACCTGCTGTTGTAGTTAAAGCCGACCAGCAGTTCGCCGCTGATATCACGTGTCAGCTGGCGGCTGGCACGGGCGATATAGTCCATATTAAAAATGGTGTTCGAAGCCAGTTCCTGCTCATAGAGTCCGGAAGCAAAGGCGCCGGATGCCGAACCGGGTGTGAAGAACCGGTTGCGCTTTTCCGTGTAATGGTCGATCCCCACCCGGCCGATCAGGTCGATCCAGGATACGGGTGATGCAGTCAATTCGAAACTGGAAATAAAGCGATCCACCTGCGCCCGGTCCTCCTGCTCATTGATCGTCCAGCTCGGGTTGTTATACACCGGTGTGTTATCAGCGCCAAGTGATTCGCGGTACGACCGGTGCCGGTTGGGTACAGGCGATGCATTCGGGTCGGCATAAAAATCACCACGGTAACCCGAGTTGTCGAAATCGGGCGGGGTACGCAGCAGACCGAGGTACAGACCCGAAGAGCTGGCGCCTTTCTGGATGCGCTTGGATCCCGTCCGGGCATAAGTGGCATTGGTTTTCAAGCGGATCTTGTCGGTCAGCAGGTGCTTGGAGTTGAGCCGGGCAGTCGTCCTGCGGTAATCCGAGTTGTTGACGATGATACCTTGTTGATCCAGATCGGTCAGGTTGAAATATACGGAACTGCGGTCGTTGCCGCCATTCACACTGAGGCTGTTTTCCAAAAAGTGGCCATTGTGGAAGATCTGGTCGAAGTTGGAATCATCATAAATGGTTTGTGAATTTTTTTCCAGCACCGGATAATACACCCGGCCATCCTGATCGACATAGAATTGTCCGGTCGTGTTGAAAACATCCGAACCTCCCGGGCGATCGGCGATCTTGTCACCCCAGGAGTCCCGGGCACGTGGATTGTATACGCCGTTGTCGCCCTGTCCGAATTTGGTTTGCAGCGGATATTTCCGGTTGATCACGTCGAGGGAATAGGTCGACCGGACAGACACGTTGAGTTTGCTGGCGAATTTCCCGCTTTTTGTAGTGATCAGGATAACGCCGCCAAGTGCCTGGGTGCCGTACAGCGCCGCTGCCGATGCTCCTTTCAGGATCGAAATACTTTCAATGTCATTCGGGTTAATGTCGTTTAGCCTGGACTCCGGGTTGGAGCCACCGCTGTCGCTGTTACCACGCACAGCGTTGCTGATGGGAATCCCGTCGAGGATGATCAGCGGCTGGCTGTTCCGGGTAATAGACGAAATACCGCGGATCTGCAGGTAGGCGCCTGCACCGGGGTCGCCGGAGTTGCGGGAGATCCGCACGCCGGAGGCTTTTCCGGAAAGGGCGTTCAGCACAGTGGCTTCGCCGGAGCTGACCACGGTTGCGCCGCCTACCTTCGAGCTGGCGTAACCGAGTTCATCCCGGTTTTCTTCAAAGCCAAGAGCCGTAACGACCACCTCGTCCAGCAAATCGACCTTTTCCGGGAGAACGATGTCCAGTACCGTTTCCGCACCCAATGCCTGGGTGATCGTTTCCCGGCCAAAATAACTAAAGGTCAGGGACGGGTTTTCGGTCGTAAGGGAAATGGAATAGCTGCCATCCACAGCCGTTTTGGTACCATTGGTAGTGCCTGTTTCCTGGATGGTAACGCCGATCAGCGGCGCGCCTTCTTCATCACGCACCGAGCCGGATACGACTTTCTGGGCATACACCCCTTGCCAGCAGAGGAGCAGCAAGGCGATCAGCATTGGTAGTCTACGTTTTTCCATAACTTGATTGGTTAGTTCAACTTGTTCTATTTTTTAAATTCAGGTGGAAATGCATCGAGATGAAAATCCCACAGGTATGGCAATAGCAGATAAATGACCAGGGTCAGGCATATGATCGACATCAGGTTGAGCCTGAAGCCGGCCCGGACCATATCCGGGATCGTCAGGTAACCTGAGCCGAATACCACAGCATTTGGGGGCGTGGCCACCGGCAGCATAAAGGCACAGGAGGCCGCTACCGCAGCGCCTACCATCAGCGCATACGGATGTACATTCATCACCAGAGCCAGCGGCGCCAGGATCGGTAGTACCATCGCTGTGGTGGCGATATTGGAGGTTATCTCGGTCAGGAAATTTACCGCAGCGATCACGACAAGCAGCAGCACCAGCAGCGATGCACCTTCCAGCAGGGAAAGTTGTTGACCGAGAAAGGTTGCCAGGCCGCTCGATTTGAACCCGTCAGCCAGGGCCAGGCCGCCGCCAAAAAGCAACAGGATCCCCCAGGGGAGTTTCACGGCTTCATCCCAGGTGACCAGTGCCCGTCTGGTTTTTCCGGAGGCAGGAAGGGTAAAAACCAGTATGGCCGCCACAACCGCAATGACCGTATCATCGAGTGCCGGGATGAAGCGGTTTAGAAAAGACCGGCTGATCCAGGCTACGGCTGTAAGGAAAAAAACGCCGAGTACGAGTTTTTCTTCAAAAGATATGCTTCCCAGGGCATTTAGCTGGCGTTTGATCTCTTCCTTCCCATCGGGAAAGTTGGTCTGCTTAAACTTAAAGGCGTATTCAGTCAGGTATTTCCAGCAGAGAAAGAGGAGTACCACAGAGATCGGTAATCCGAAAATGATCCATCTGGAAAAGGTGATCTCTACTCCGTACAATTCCTGTACCATAGCGGCCAGTACCAGGTTTGGCGGTGTGCCGATCAGGGTGGCGATGCCACCGATAGTGGCGCTGTAGGCGATTGACAGCATGAGCGCTTTACCGAAGATAAGATTCTCGTCTTCCCTGGTTTTTGGGTTATCCTTTAACTGGCTCACAATGGCCATTCCGATCGGCAGCATCATCACTGCCGTTGCGGTATTGGAGATCCACATGGATAAGAAGGCCGTGGCGACCATGAATCCCAGTATGATCATCTTCAGGTTAGTCCCGATCAGATGAATGACCATCAGGGATATGCGCTTATGCAGGTTCCAGCGTTCGATAGCGATTGCCAGGATAAAACCACCGATGTAAAGAAATATATAGCGGTGTCCGAATGCCGAGGTCGTGTCCTCCACCGACATACCCCCGGTCAGCGGGAACAGAATGATCGGCAGAATAGAGGTGGCTGCCAGCGGAATACAGTCGGTGATCCACCAGGTGGCTACCCAAAGGGTGCTCGCCAATACAGCATTGGCTTCATCGGACAACCCTTCCGGATGGAAGTACAGCAATACCAATGCAAACAGGGTCGGGCCAAGCAGTAATCCGGTGCGTTTGGTGTTGGGCAAATGGCGCATAGTAATGGCGGACTATCTAACTGTGTTGAAACCATATAGGGCGGAGCTCAGATCCCGGGTTTCAATGGAATAATTTTAATACTTTTGGTCGTACGCTTTTTTAGCTTCGGCCAATAAGCAAAAGCAAACATATTCTGCAGTTTTTACTAGACAAAATTTTTTATTGCTTTAAAAATTTGTTTTACAACATTTTATACTGTTTTACACTTTTTTACACCTGCTAATTCATGGAACCGGACTTGCATGATCAGTTTTTGGAAGCCCTGGAGCGGAAATATGGTGCGCGGGATTTGGTCACCTCCCGGTTCGGCACTTCCTCTTTTGGGGATATTGCCAAGGATCTTTGTATCAGTGCCAGTCAGTTCAGCAAACTGATCTCGGGCACTGCTACCCAGGGCATGTACATGCGGTCTATCGAGAATATTGCCCTGCTCGAGAAACTCGATATCCTGGAAGCAGATAGAAATGCATTGCAGGCCGATAAAAATCAACTTCGGGAAGATATTTCCCGGATGCGGACGGGGATCAACCGGAAAGTCCGGAACAAGGTCCTGGGCTACGGTATCCTCGCATTCTTGGCTGGTGCTATACTGACCTGGTTGCTTGGGTTCAGTGAAGGGCTGGGTCTGTTTGCCAGGCCCGAAGCCCTCGAACACCCGCTCACCCGATATTTCGACGCTGACTTCAATACCGCCTATGACTCACCATATCTGAATGAAAATGAAGTTCAGGAGTATTGCCCATGTAGTGCCTTTGAAGGCGTCTGGGCCCTGGAGGCGGAATACAAACTCCCCCTGCCCGGCAATAAGCGCCCGGGGGTCTATTACCTGGCCAAGAGCGCTGACGTGCGGATGAAATGTGCAAAAAGCCAAAAAAGCGCTTCCGGTGCCGGCAATCATTTGCTGGGCTATGAGTACCTGGTCAATGAGATCTGGGTGGATACCGAGGAAACCCCCTTGTCGCCGACCTATTTTGATAAAGAAACCAAAACCTTCACCAGGGCTTACCACGAGCTGGACTTCAATACCAATCCAAAATTTAAAAAACTGGCGACCATCCACTCTTTTTTCATTAACAACTTCACGATCACACCGGACAGCATCCTGCGCAACGGCGAGCCCTGTGGCCGTTTTGCCACTGATGTCGACTGGGTCCTGGCCAAGGAATACGGGGTGGATCCGCGGTATATCCTGGAAAATGTGCTGGCCGACCTGACCACGACCGACTGCAACAAGATCCCTAATCCTTTTTGTGATCCGAATGACCTTAAAGAGGGGGAAAGCGTGATCGGCTTCGATTGTTACTACACTATCCGCACCGAAAACCTGGGTATCGGCAGGGGTTATCCCTACCGCAAGGCTTTTAAACTGATCAAACAGAATTACTCGGACAACCTGCTTTGCGAATGTGAGTAGTTTGCTGCAACCTCTGAAAACAGCAACACCGGATGGTCTGGAACCATCCGGTGTGTTTGCTTCAGGCTCTAAAGTTAGTCTGCAATGGCCTGCTCCCGGGCGACAGCCGGGAACAGGCCGGCCAACCACCCTTCCAACAGCGTCCATTCCTCTGGTGAGGCTTCCCGGTTGGCCAGACCTTTGGCTTCCACCAGTGCACCGTTGATCAGTTGCACAGTGAGCAGGCGTTTCTGCTGTCCGCCCGGAGTGATCTCCCGGAGTGACCAGAACGACGATACACCGCTGCGGGCATCATCGATATACTCTTCTCCTCCCACACAGTGCGCCATCAAGGCTCCTTCCAGCATCAGGGCCGGCCCGCTTCCGATAAACCGGATCAGGCAGGGCTGGTTGTCCGGCCCTGGCAGGTAATAGAATTCCTGCAGCCCTTGCGGCGGCGCGAATTCCGGTATACCCAGTTCCTCTTCGAGGTAGCGGATCAGTGAACCCACCGTCCGGCCTTTCAGACTAAAGTCGGGCTGGGTGCCATATTTGTCGGCCAGCCTGCTGTGCTGCAGGAGTGCCTCGGAAGGCGCTCCGAATTTGAGCCAGTCAATCTGGCAGATCACGGCGCCGAGCAGATCGGCATTTTCCGAAAACGACGGCGGGGGATCCCACAGCCGGGCCAGATCACGCCAGAATGTCGTGTGCCGGTAGCCGTTCGGGAAATAGTGCAGGCTGTCCAGAATTTCCCGGTTTACGCCTTCTGTCCGGAACAGCGCATACCAGTATGCGCCCCGGAACCCCAGGTGTGCCGGCGCCTGGTAAAAAGCCTGCACGGCCCCACGGCTCAGTTCCCAGTCCAGCATAGGCGCTTTCCGCAGGCTCCCCCCTTTGGTCAGGTAGAAGTACAGCTGCAAAACCTCCGCCGGCTGGTCACCTGATTGATATCCCCGGCGAAGTGGCAACGTATCGTGGGGGTAGTTCCACCACAGTGCTTCCACCACCTGTGGCACGCTGTGCTGCTGGAACAAATACCGGGTCAGGGCTACCAGGTATTTGTGATACTCCCTTCCCTGGAATTGGGGACAAGTCGCCGGCCAGTTTTCCACGGGTTGGCGGCCTTCCCGGGGTAACCAGTACCAGACCGCCTCCAACCATCGTCCCACGAAACTCTGGTTGTTGGCCAGGTAGTCCAGGGTGTTGAGCATATCCTGGTTGCCGATCAACGGGCGAAGTACTGCTTCCAGGAACCGGCGCCCTTTCTGTCCCTCCAGGAACGGAAAACGGGGGTAAAAGACATCCATCGTCCGGGCGAGGCTGTTCCAGCGCGGGTCAGCCTGATTTGCTGCTGCCGGCGCATCGGAAGTGTCTGAATTCAGGTGGTCGATCAGGAAGAGGACCAGCCGGATCAGATGGAACAATATGATGATGCCGGTGATGGACATAATACTTACAGGTTTAGCTGTCTGCAGTTGCAGACCAGGCAAAGGAGATGAACAAGAAAAAATGGTGAAAATCAGGTGGAGTGCCTGAAGGCCGGGCCGGGGAGTTAAATCCGCTCCTGGTGGTGCGCCGTATCGGTTTGGCCTGTCATTGATATCCCGATGACCATTGTACAATCCGGCTGGTCATGCGATACCCGCCCGGCAAAGCTGCCGGTATGTTTAGGCTCGATATAGAAGCAGGGTCTCATGACAATAAAAACAGGTTTCAGGATCAATCAGTGTACAGCATGAGTGTTGCGGAATGTATTACCGGAATATTATTACTGCATCCCGGGCAAAAATCACGGTTCCTGCAAGCAGTTGACCCATTGGATTGTACACCGGAAAAACTTTAAAGGCTTTTAAAAAGTTCCCCTACCATTGCTTTTTGAAAACCTGTACTTTTGGCCCTTCCTGTAAACCAGCCCCTGAAATCGCATTGACCCGTCGAACATGAAAAAATACAATTTCTCTGCCGGCCCGGCAATTTTGCCTGCTCCGGTATTAAAAGAAGCCGCTAAAGGTGTCGTGAATTTTGAAGGCTCCGGCCTGGGCATTATCGAGATCAGTCACCGCAGCCCGGAGTTTACCGGGGTGATCGAAGAAGCCACGGCGCTGGTGCAGGAGTTGATGGAACTGCCGGAAGGCTACCATGTGCTCTGGCTTACCGGCGGTGCCAGCTCTCAGTTCTTCATGGCGCCCATGAACCTGCTCAATACCAATGAAACCGCCGGTTATGTGGATAGCGGTGTCTGGGCAGACAAGGCGATCCAGGAAGCCCGCGCTTTTGGAAATATAGAGGTATTGGGCTCCTCTAAAGCAGACAATTATACCCATATCCCGAAAGTGCGGATACCGAATGGGTTGAAATACGTCCACCTGACCAGCAATAACACGATATACGGCACACAATACAAGCGGTTTCCCAAATCGCCGGTGCCTATTGTTTGCGATATGTCGTCCGATTTTCTCAGCCGGCCGTTTGATGTGGCGCCTTTCGGCCTGATCTATGCCGGCGCCCAGAAAAACCTGGGACCTTCCGGTGTTACGATCGCGGTGGTACGTGAAGACATGCTGGGCACTGTGGACCGGCACCTGCCGACCATGCTCGACTACCGTACGTTCATTTCTAAAAAATCACTGTACAACACGCCGCCCGTATTCCCGATCTATGCCTCTATGCTTACCCTGCGCTGGCTGAAGAAACTGGGCGGCACCAAGGCTATCCAGCGCCGGAATAAAGCCAAAGCCAGACTGCTGTATGAAGCGATCGACTCCAGCCCGCTTTTTGCGGGTACCGCAGCGGCGGAAGACCGGTCGCTGATGAATGTCTGCTTTGTGATGGCCAAAGGCTATGAAACATTGCAGGATGAATTTCTGGCGACATGCAAGAATAACGGCCTGATCGGCTTGAAGGGCCACCGCTCAGTAGGCGGGTTCCGCGCCTCGATCTACAATGCCATGCCTAAAAAAGGCGTTCAGGTACTGGTCGATCTGATGACTGACTTTGCCGCCCGCAAGGGATGATGTATATTGTTGATTTGTTGATTTGTGATGCGCCGAAAACCGCAGAAATACAGCGCGAATATTACCGTCAATGGCACAGAGTTGCCGGTGGAGGTGGTATTTGAGCACCGGCGGGGGCACCGCTTCAGCATCACCCGCCAACGGATCATCATGCGGCTGCCATTGGGCCTGGATGCCCCTTCCGTGCAGGCGCGGCTGGGTGAACTGCAGCAATGGGTCGGCAAGGTCGCAGCCAAAAAAGCAGCCTTGCTGGCTCCTTTCACTCCCAGGGAATACAAAAGTGGTGATACCCTCACCGTCGGCCGGCGCCAGTATATCCTGGATATTCTGGAAGAGGACCGGCGCTCGCACACTGGTAAACTGATTGGTAATACGATTGCCCTCCAGCTCAGCAACCACTCCACTGCAGCGAACCGTACCAAAGCGATCCGGACCCTGCTCTCCCGGATAGTTGCCGGTGATTTTCATCCGGAAATTGAAGAGCGTGTGCACTTCTGGAACCGGCGCAGTTTCAACCGGCCGATCAAAGGCGTTTTCCTGAAATACAACCATTCCAACTGGGGCAGTTGCTCCACCAACGGCAATATTAACCTCTCCACCCGTCTGCTTTTTGCTCCTCAGGAGGTGCAGGACTACGTGATCGTACATGAACTCGCACACCTGGTCGAACTCAACCATTCAGACCGGTTCTGGGCGCTTGTCGAACGGTATATGCCGGATTACCGGGAAAAAGAAAAGTGGCTGAAGGTGCATGGGGGCACCTGTGATTTTTGAGGGGGTAGGGTCGTTTCTGTAAAGTCCAATTTGAAAAGAAAAATTTGAAATTGGAAAAGTTCTATCCGGAGGCAGGCAGTTTTTGGTAGTGTGACCAACAAACCGTTTCTGCCTGAGCCTCCATGTGCCGGATCGTTTGCACGATCTCCCGATCGCCCTTTAACGTCCGGAGAAACTCCAACCGGTACACCGGCATAGGCACGGGGCTTAGCACGGAGCCGGTTACACGTTCCGGGTGCTGTTCCAGTCTGAAGGCAAACGGCACAGTCGAAGTATTGGCGATCCGGAGGTCCTTATACCCAAATACTACCGCGGCATCGGAACCAAGCGGGGTGTACCGCTCCTCTTCCGTATAAATATCCATTGAGTGGGCGTGTCGTTCCTGCACATCCAGACCGACCGATAAGGCGAGGTGGTACAATAGCCCGGCTACCTGGCAGAGGCCGCCGCCAGCTTCCAGTGCCAGCCGGCCGGCCACGATATTGCGCGAAGCCTGGTACCCTTTCCGTACGGAAGGCGCCCCCAGAACCGACCAGAAGGAAAAGGTCTGGCCGGGGAGCACGCAGATCCGGTTGATCCGTGTACCGGCCAGCCGGATATTCTGCTGCTTTTGTTCCAGCGTGGAGGAAGGAGTGATGGCCTGCTCGATCCGGTGTGTTTCCGGCCAGTCACCCGGTACCGGACCGGGTTGGGCAAAACGTTGCCACTGGCCGGTCCGCAGGTCGTCTGCTGTCCGCAGGAAGTGCCGGATGTGCTGTTTGACTGTTTTCCAGGTATTCATCGTTTCTGCATGCAGACTAGCAGGTAGGAGGCAAATTCTTTGAAAAAGTGGCGGCAAAACCAATCGTCCGTACGCCGGAGCTGCCAGCGAAGCCGAAGCGGAATACGGTGTATGGGAAAAAAGAGTACACCCTGCCAATCCCGTAATTTCCAGTTTTCGGCGGTGAAGTCCTGCCAACCTGCCAGCGAAAAAGAATTGGATGCATGCCAGTGTCCGGTGCGGTGACCGCCGGTCAGCCGACGGCGACGGTAGGAAGGGAAATCACAGATCAGCAGACCGCCCGGCTCCAGCACCCTATATGCTTCCTCCAGCACCTCCCGGGTTTTTCCCTTAGAGAGGTGCATGATGAAATGAAGCGTGTATATGGCCTTGAAGTGTCCGTCCGGGAACGGGATTGCCGTAGCATCGGCTTGTACCAGGGTTTTGTCGGGCCAGCGTTCGCGGGCGAGCTCCAGCATGTTGGGACTGAAATCAAGGCCGGTATCGGCAAAAGCCAGCAGCCGTCCGGTGCCACAGGCCAGTTCGAGTGCTTGCCCGGTGGGAATCTGGCTGAGCTGCTCCGTCAGGAACTGGAATTCCTGCCGGTGGATATACCGGCCGTATGCACTGCCGAACCGGGCCTTGTCGTATTGGCGGGCCAGTTCCTGGTAATATGTAAAGATCGGGTCTTGCATGGCATGCGCCGGATATGCGGAGCGTAAAAACAAAAATCCCGGATTTTCAGCGAAATGAAAATCCGGGACAGGGAATTTATACCGGGCAAACCGGAATTTTCCGGGGGCGCCTGGTTGGTACGCCGGTAATTACAGCGATACGTGTTTGAATTCAGTCACCGTCAGGCCTTTGTCCAGGCTATGGAGGTATTGCTGAACGGTTTGGTTGCCGTCTTTTACAAACTTCTGGCTCAGGAGTGTATTCTCCTGAAAGAATTTATTCAGACGTCCCATAGCGATCTTCTCGAGCATTTCTTCCGGCTTGCCTTCGTTGCGGGCCAGGTCTTTACCGATCTCGATCTCTTTTTCAACGATAGCCGGATCCACGTCGTCTTTGCTTACGGAAACCGGGTTCATGGCAGCGATCTGCATGGCTACGTTGCGGCCGGCGTCATCGAATCCGGCTTTGCTCAGGGCAACCAATACCGAGCGCTTGTTATTCGAGTGGTTGTACGGCAGCACCGAAGCGCCTTTAACCAGTTCGTAGGAGCCGAGTTCGATCTTTTCACCGATAACACCATTCTGTTCTCCTACTTTATCACGGATGCTCAGGCTGCCTTCATACGGCAGGTCGAGCAGTCCTTCCAGGTTGGCAGGCTGGTTTTGGAGGGCAACATCGGCAATTTTCTGGGTGATGGCGATAAAACCATCGTTCCGGGCTACGAAGTCCGTTTCACACTGAAGGGCTACGATGACGCCCACGGTCTGATCACCATTGGTATGTGCGATAACGACACCTTCGGTAGTTTCGCGGTCTTCCCGCTTGGCTGCTTTGGCGATACCTTTTTTACGCAGGATATCGATAGCGCCCTGAAAATCGCCACCGGCTTCCGTGAGAGCATTTTTGCAATCCATCATGCCGGCTCCCATCATGTCGCGAAGTTTCTTAATATCTGAGGTTGAAATTTGTACGTCGCTCATTATATCGAGAGATTGAACCTGCCCTTGTGGATACGCAGGCAGGCGATTGGTTGAAAAATGGATAACTATTGGTCTGGGGGGGCTGAGGTAACAGGATTGGATGTGATGGGGGGATAGCGCAAGGGGATCGTATTCCCGGCTGCCCTACACCATATCCGGAGTCAAAGAATGATTAATCCTTGTCCTTTCCCTGCTTTTCGGCCTCTTGTGCTGCTTCCTGTTGCGGTGCATCGGCGCCTTCATCCTCTTCGATCTTGGACGATTTGCGCTCTTCCAGCCCTTCCTTGATAGCAGCAGTGAGGTAGTTGGTTATGTAGGCGATAGCCTTGGAGGCATCGTCATTGCTCGGGATTGCCCAGTCGACCAGGGTCGGATCGGAGTTGGTGTCTACCATACCGATGGTCTTGATACCCAGTTTGCGGGCCTCTGCCAGTGCGAGGTGTTCGTGGTGGATGTCCACGATGAACACGGCTGCCGGCAGACGGTTCAGGTTGGCGATACCGCCAAGTTGCTTATTCAGCTTGGCGTGCTCGCGGCTCAGGGTCAGGCGCTCCTTTTTAGTAATGCTGGTCAGCGTGGTATCGGCCAGCATGCGCTCGATATTGTTCATTTTTTTGACCGACTTCCGGATCGTCATGAAGTTGGTCATCATGCCACCCAGCCAGCGATCCGTTACGAACGGCATACCGACACTTTCAGCAGCAGATTGTACGATATCACGGGCCTGTTTTTTGGTGGCCACGAACATGATCTTCTTGCCGCTCTTGGCCAGTGACTTAACGGCAGCAGCCGTGTTCTCCAGGCACTCTGCGGTGCGGTTCAGATCAATAATATGGATACCCTTGTGCTCCATAAAGATATAAGGAGTCATCTTCGGATTCCACTTCTTGCGCAGGTGACCAAAGTGGCAGCCGGCATCCAACAATTCTTTATACGTAGGCTTTTGCATCGTTCAAAAGCAGTTTTAATGTTAAAAGTTGAAATTTAGACAGGCACCTGTACCATGCGTTTGCCGGAGTATCCGGAACGCGGCCAGGACCCAATTCCGGGATTTAGCGTTTGGAGAACTGGAATTTCTTACGGGCTTTCGGTTGACCGTATTTTTTCCGTTCTACCGCACGGCTGTCACGCGTCAGGTATTTCTTATCCTTGAGCGGCTTTTTGAACTCTTCGTTCAGTTTTACCAGTGCGCGGCTGAGGCCCATGCGTACGGCTTCTGCCTGACCTTTGTATCCGCCACCACGGACGTTGATCTTCAGGTCGTAGATATTTTCCGCACCGACTACTGCAAAAGGATCGGTAACGTTGTGTTGGATATGCACCTGCGGAAAGTACTCGCGGTAATCTTTACCGTTTACCGTGATCTTACCATCGCCTTTCATCAGATACACTCGGGCTACTGCAGTTTTCCGGCGCCCGATGGCATTTATCATTTCCATATTATCTATGAGTGGTTGTGTTTATCCGCTACAGCCGGGGCTAAAGCGGATTCTGGAATGCATTGGTTAAACAGCGCCGTATTAGAATTTCAGCGGTTCCGGTTTTTGTGCTGTGTGCGGATGCTCGGTACCGGCATACACAAACATGCGTTTGAAAACCTGGCGACCCAGCTTCGTCTTGGGCAACATGCCTTTGACAGCACGTTCGATCACACGGCGCGGATCCTTTTCGTGCATGGCTTCAGCCGGAGTGCGCTTCTGACCACCGGGCCAGAGCGAAAAGTCAATATATTCTTTTTGGGCCCACTTGTCGCCAGTGAAGCGTACTTTGTCGGCGTTGATCACGATGACATAGTCGCCCGTGTCGGCATGCGGGGTGAAGCTCGGCTTGTTTTTGCCACGAAGTACAGCTGCAATATGGCTGCACAGACGTCCAACCACTTGGTTTTCAGCATCCACCACGTACCATTTGTGCTCAGCCTGTTCTTTGCTGACGGAGTCCGTCCGGTAACTCAGCGTATCCATGTTATATGCTGTTAAATGTTGAAAAGTTATCTCTGAAATAGGACGCTTTTTCAAAAGCGGCTGCAAAGGTAATCTGACCAGACGGAACGTACAAGCTATCAAAAAAGATTTTCTATGCTATTTTGGATAACTATTTGATAATCAGTTGGATTTTCGCCCGGAAATTTTTTTATGAAAAATTGTCTTGTGCGAAATAGGCATTGATTATCAAGGAGTTAGGTTTTTGAAGCCTGTTTTAATTCAAAAACAGCAGAAACCGGCTGCAAGCCGGTTTCGCAAAAGGCAGGCATTTATCAAATTCGGAAAAATTTCGGGGTGCAGGCAGCAAAAGTATTTGGCTGTGCATCTGAAAAGGGTGTACCTTCGGGATACGCCGCCCCGCGTAGAAAAAGCTGATTCGGATTCGGGTTGACCGAGCATTGTCTTTCGGATAAAGAAAGTAAAGCGCTGACAACCCATAACCACTCAATTGCACGAACCCGGAATTGTTGAACGAACAAGACCTCATCCAGGGCTGTCTGCGCGGCTCCGCGCAGCATCAGCGGCAACTATACGACCGATTCGCCGGTAAGATGTACGCGGTGTGTCTGCGCTATGCCCGGACCTCTTCCGATGCGGCGGATATCCTCCAGGAAGGTTTTGTCAAGGTATTCACGAAACTGGGCCAGTTCCAGTTTCAAGGGTCCTTTGAAGGATGGGTCCGGCGGATTATGGTCAATACTGCTTTACGGGCGTACCAAAGACAGCGGTTTGACCAGGAACTGAACGGGTATGAAAACCTCCCGGAGTCACCGGTGGACCCGGATGCAGTGGCCAACCTGTCGGAAGCAGAACTGCTGCACCTGATCAACCGCCTGCCGGATGGTTACCGGGTGGTATTCAACCTGGTGGCGATCGAAGGGTACTCCCACGCGGAGGTGGCCGACCTGCTCGGGATCCAGGAAAGTACCTCCCGCTCCCAGCTGACCAAGGCCCGGCGCTGGCTGTGCGAACAACTGGAACACCTGCATCAGGTCCTGCACCCCGAAACCAGCCCCTGAACCAGTAAAAGAAAACGGACGACTAATGGAACAACCTAATCGCATAGATGATCTCCTGCGTCAGCGCCTGCAACACGCTGCAGTGCCACCGCCGGAATTTGTGTGGTCCAATATCGAACAGACCCTGCACCGCCGCCGCCGCCGGTTTATCCTGTGGTTTCTGGCAGTAGGCCTTGCCGGTGTCAGCCTCTGGTCGCTTTGGGAACGCGCAGGGCAGGAGCAGCTTCCTGTGGCAGGTGTTGCGGCAGACGCCCCTGTACGGAGCGAAACAGCCCGGCCGTCGGAAGACATTTACCCGGTAACGACTGACCAGACTGCACAAGTTCCCGCTGGCAATATGTCTGCCATCAGCCCGGAAAGCCAGTCTGACAACCGGGCGGTTACACGGTCTGCAGTACCGCACACTTCCGATGCCTCCCGGTTGGAGCAGGTAGCGTCGCAGGCCCGCACCACAGCACCACCGGATGTGGTGGAGGCAACTGAAACCTCGGATGCTGCAAAGGGAATTGCCGGCTTCGAGGCTTCATCCCGGCAGGCCGATCATGCTGCACCGGCTGTCTTCAAACGGAGTTCTGACCTCATGCCGGGGCGCCTGGCTGTACTGCAGGCACCGGAACGGACTTCAGCCGTATCCCCGATCACCCTGCCAGCGCCAAAAAAGAATAACGGCACTAAAAAATGTTATGATTTTCATGCCAACCGGCAAGCCTGGTTGGTGGACGCATACGTAGGCCCCTCGCTGGTACACAAAGAGTTGTTTACCAACAACCCGGAGTATAAAGATCACCGGCAGGATCGCTTGGCCACTGAAAAACCTGCACCGGGCTTTAATGCCGGTATCCGGGCTTCCTATTTGTTTGCAGAAAATTTTCTGGTCCGGACCGGTCTGCATTATGACCAGTTTGTGGAGCAGTTTGAATATATCGATCCCAATTTTATCAAGTATACGGTTGTGATCACCCAGGAATACGTCAATGGCCAGTGGATATCGGTACCCGATACGGTGGATATCCAGTATGGGTCCAACTACGTCAAAACCTTCAACCGGTTTTCTTTGCTGGACATCCCGTTGCAGGCTGCCCTGGAACTGCGAAACGGCCCGACCGGTATCAGCCTTAACCTCGGCGGATCCGTCAACCTGTTGTTTGCTAAAAAAGGCAATATAGTGGGGCTGGACGGCAAGCCGGTGCCTTTCTCCCCCGGTGCCGGTTCGTACGAGGTATTTAAACCCCGTGTTGGTATGAGCTTGTTGGGCAGTATCCAGTGGTATTACCATATCGGACCCCGTACCCGCGTATTTGCAGAACCGTATTACCGGCATATCCTGCAACCGGTCAACCAATCCGGCTATCCGCTCGAACAATCCTATGGGATCGGGGGGATCCGGTTTGGGGTGACGCAAATTTTTGACCGGAAACTGTAAATTTTTTTGGATACAAGCAGCGAACACCTAACCGGGTGCATCTGAACATCAATAACACTACCCCGGCTGGCCGAATTTCCCCCAAAAAACAGCCCCGTTTTTCGATGATGCCCCCGGTCAACCTATAAAAGCTACCATGTATTGCTTGAAAAATAAATACCTATACTTATTACTAAGCACCCTGGCAACGGTATGGAGTTGCCGGAAGGATGTGGAGGAGTTTCGTCCTTACACGCCTACGCAGGAGGATTTGAGCCAGCTGTTTTGGCAGGTTCCGGATGCTTCTTCCCATACAGTATTCCCATTCGGGGGCTCTATCCCTGATACAACACTAACTACTGCAAGCGGCGTGCGGGTATTTCTGGCAGATACGGAAAACCTATTTGCAGACGATGCTGGTACGCCGGTTCCTTGCAGCACCTGCCCGGACCTTAAGATTGAGATCAACACCGTTCTCGACAAGGGCGATATGATCTCCCGCGGTGTACTGACCACGGAGCATCCCGATGCCCGAATTCTGGAAAGTGCCGGAATTGTGGAAGTCCGGGTGACCTGTAATGGGCAGGCCCTTGAATTACTCCCCGACCGGTACATTAAAGTGCAGATACCTGCCGATGAGGTAAAAAACAATATGGAAGTATTTACCGGTAGCCTGGATGTCAGCCAGCAATGGGCCGGCTGGACCAGTACCGGAACCGAAGCGTTCTGGGCCGAATGGCTGCTTCCCGGAAACGGGGCGCAGCAGTCGGGGTATGAGTTGATCCTGGACCGGCTGGGCTGGAACAGTTGTGCCCGCCCGCTGCCAGGTTCGTCCAGTTCCTTCTGCGTTCAGCTGCCCGAGCAATTTACAGCGCTGAATGCCCGGGTTTACCTGGTTTTTGAGAACCTGCCTGCCGTGGTGGAATTGAAGGGCACGGATAATTCCTCTGCGTTCTGTTATCCTGAGGCACCTGTCGGTTATCCCATCCGGGTAGTCACCATCGGAAAAACCGGCGGACAGTATTGGCTGTCCAGTACGTTTACCGAGATCGGTACGAATGTGGACATGTCACAAACACCGCATCCTGTAGAGGAAAATAACTTACTGAACTTCTTAACCAAACTTTAATACAGGCTGCTAAACATATAACCGCTTCTGCTGTCCTGATACCATACATTCCCCAAGATAAAAGAGACCCGTGTTTAGTAATTTCGTATTAAGCCGAGCCGGAAAAGTCCGGTCTCGGCTTTTTTAACAGAAGGAACGTCCTCCCGGGGTATGGGAGGCGCTGCATATGCCCTTTTTTAACGCGATTGCGTTAAAGCATTTTACAAATCCATTTTATTTAAACAAATTTGCCGCCATACCATATCGTTGTACATCCAGTAATCCACATCATGGAAACGCTCACTACGAATAATATTACGGTCAGTGTCGAAACGGAATACCTCGCGGCACATTCCAACCCACGGGAAGGAAAGTATATTTTCGGTTACCATATCACGATCGAAAACCGCAGCCCGCATACGGTGCAGTTGCTCCGCAGGTATTGGTTTATCCAGGATTCCGATGGTATTCAGCGCGAAGTGGAGGGAGACGGCGTCGTCGGGCAGCAACCGGTACTGGCGCCCGGTGAGATCCATGGTTATTCCTCCTTTTGCAACCTGGATACCCCCATCGGAAAAATGTCGGGAAATTACCTCATGGAACGTGCGGAAGACAGCTCTACTTTCCATGCCAGCATTCCGGAATTCCAAATGATAGCGCCGTTTATTCTGAATTAAGCGGAATAACCGGGTGCTTAATATTTTTCATACCAGTCAAAAGTATCCCGGACGATCCTGGCCTTTTCTTCTTGTATATACTCCAGGAACGCCGATGCTACCGGTGAAAGGTTCTTGGCACTCAGCCAGATCAGGTTCCATTGCGTTACAATAGGTAACCCTTTGTAAGGGATTATTTCCAGCTCACCGTTTCGCAACTCATTCTTAATACCGATCAGTGGCATGATCGAAAACCCCAACCCGGCAATGACCGCCTGCTTGAGTGCCTCGTTGGAGGTCAGCTGCATTTTTTTCGTCACCGGCAAATTATTGTCGCGGATAAAACCAACCATCGCATTCCGTGTAGCGGAACCCTCTTCCCGGTACAGGAAAGGGAAGTCTTTGAAAAGCCCGCCACCTGTTTTTTGCTGTTCCTGCCGTAACGACGGACTTCCAATAAGGAACAGTTTATTTTGTAACAGTTGTACGCGTTCGGTTTTCAATTGTTCTGGTATCTCGGAAACCAGAGCGAAATCCACTTCGTTATTTTCCAGGCTTTTGATGACGTAGGTTTTGTTGGTCACATCCATGACCAGATCCACGCCTCTGTGCTGCCGCATAAATGCCGACAAAAAATAGGGCATCACATATTTTCCTGTTGATGCAATGGAGATCTTCATCCGGCCGGCAAGCTGTTTTTTATACGCCATCACCTTATAGTCGATCGCATCCACTTCATTCAATATCTTCTCTGCTGTCTTGGCGATCTCCCGGCCGAAATCCGTGATATATAAACGCCTCCCAACAACCTCCGTCAGGGGAATCGGGAACTGGTCCTGTAATTTTTTTAACTGTATAGATACGGCTGGCTGAGTCAAAAGCAAGTCTTCCGAAGCTTTTGTAATGCTCTGATTTTCAGCGATCTTAAGGAAGACGCGAAGCTGGTGTAAAGTGTAATTCATAAAATATGATTATGTATATCATTGCAAATATAAATAAAAACTAATGAAATAAGTGCTTCAACTTTGCAGCGCACCAAACAAGGATACACATGTCACATACCACAGAGAAAGCGTACCGTAAAACATTGTCACAGGTTTCGCCCTCCCCGGCCGGAAGTACCAAAAGGCCCCTGCAGCTGAACGTAACACGCCCGCAGGAAAGGACGGTTAGCCTGGCGCCTGCCCTACTTGGACTTTGCTTTTTTGCCCTGCTGTTCGGTTGGTCTTATTTCAATGGGAAGGTCCTTTTGGAAGAGATCATTAAATCCGGATTTATTGTATCGGGCCTGCTCGTCCTGTACACCCTGCAGGCCGGTAGGCGGTAAGATGGAAATCCAAACATTGTTCACCACATAAACACTCGAAAATGACACATACAGAAGTAATTCAGAAAGTCCAACTGGTAGATGGTGTATTTACGCCTTCCGAGGCAGCCGATATGCTTACTACCCTGATCGACCAGGAAATTAATTTTCACAAGATCCAGCGACTCAGCTGGTGTGAAGGTGATGAGAACTGTTCCACCACTTATCCGGACGGACGTATCGCCGATTTGCAGCAGGGAAAAGACGAGGCGCGGGGGCTGATCAATCAGGCCCGCCGGGAAGGCGGCAAACTGCGGATAAACGGAACCCTGGAAATAACCATTTCCGAATAGCAGCAGACACATGACCTGCAAACCGGACACCATGCCGGTATCATTACGAGCAGTATAAGAGAACCCTGAACACCAAAACCAACTCCCCGGACCAAATGGAAACGTCACTCCACTTGATTTCGCTTTATAACACAAACAAATAAGCAAGATGCAAAAGATCACGGTAGCAAAGGGCGATGGTATCGGCCCGGAAATTATGGATGCCACTCTGGGAATCCTCAAGGCAGCAAATGCACGGGTTGAATGGGAGGAAATTCAGGTTGGCGAAAAAGTTTACCTGTCGGGAAATACCAGCGGGATCGACCGGGAAGCCTGGGACAGCATTCGCCGGAACAAAGTGTTTCTCAAAGCCCCGATCACGACCCCGCAAGGCGGAGGATACAAGAGCCTGAATGTAACCATGCGTAAAACATTGGGACTGTATGCCAATGTCCGCCCCTGTAAAAGCTTTCATCCGTTTGTCCGGACCAAGCATCCGGACATGGATGTGGTGATCATCCGGGAAAACGAGGAAGACCTGTATGCAGGTATTGAACACCAGCAAACCGACGAAGTAGTGCAGTGCCTGAAACTCATTACCCGTCCCGGATGTGAAAAGATCATCCGCTATGCCTTTGAATATGCCAGACTATACAACCGTAAGCGGGTGAGCTGCTTTACGAAGGATAACATCATGAAACTGACGGACGGTCTGTTTCACCGCGTGTTCCGCGAAATCGCAGCTGAATATCCCGATATCCAGGCGGATAACTGGATCATTGATATTGGCGCTGCCCGCCTGGCCGACACGCCCGAGATTTTTGATGTCGTGGTGATGCCTAACCTGTATGGGGATGTAGTATCGGATATTACAGCCCAGATCTCCGGCTCGGTCGGTTTAGCCGGGACGGCCAATATTGGTGAAACCTGCGCTATGTTTGAGGCGATCCATGGCTCGGCTCCTGATATTGCCGGAAAGAATATCGCCAACCCTTCAGGTCTGCTGCGGGCAGCCGTTATGTTGCTCAATCATATTGGGCAGCAGGATGTTGCCGAACGGATCCGGAACGCCTGGGCTGTTACGATTGAAGAAGGTATCCATACGGCAGATATTTATAAGGAGGGTGTCAGCACCCAACTGGTTGGTACGAAAGAGTTTGCCCAGGCCGTCATTGCCCGCCTTGGACAGAACCCCAAACAATTAAGCACAGTGGAATATGCCCGCGAAGTCCGCCTGAGCATTCCCCGGTATCAACGCCGGCAACCGCTCAACAAGCAACTCAAGGGTGTAGATGTCTTTGTTGACTGGAAAGGTACTAACCCAAATGAATTGGCTAATAAACTTGAAAAACTTAACTCAGAGATCAAACTTACCCTGATCACCAACAGGGGGGTAAAAGTATGGCCGGACGGTTTTGAAGAAACGTTTTGTACCGACCACTGGCGTTGCAGGTTTGAGGTGGAAAACGGTCATCCTGCCTCTAAACACAGTATACCGGAACTGCTTGGTAAGGCACTGAATGCGGATGTGGATGTGATCAAGACGGAGAACCTGTATGAATTTAATGGAGAAAAAGGGTATTCGTTAGGACAGGGACAATAAGGGAAGCGACAAACTTAATCCGGAACAACACTATAGTACATGGTATTAATGGGAGCGGGTATTTTACCCGCTCCTTTTTTATTTGGGGCAGGCCCAACCTACAAAGTGAAATCAGCGTAATTAAATTAATGGTATCTCCGGATCTCCAGTGATAAAACAGGCACTTGAAGCAGGCACGACCGGGATTGTTCTTTGATGATTAATAAAGATAATCATGCCTATCTTTATATAGCCCATGCAGCCGGTTTCATCCGAACGGAGCGGTCCATGCCAGACTGTTAATTTTTCCGGAAACCCGGAATCGTTGGCAGCAGCACTGCCGATTATCGCATCTACCCCTTTTACGGGAAAACAGGCGGGCGCCTTATTCCCGGTAATCCGATTCCATGAACAAACTTTCTACAACAAATGATGAACCGATCTGCACTCCGAATGCCCCTTCTGGGTTTAATCCTGTTTTGTGCCTCCCTGTTATCCGGTCAAACGACTGTCAAGATCAACGGCCCCGACCTGGTCTGTCCCGGGTGCTACTCGTACTCCCCGCAGTTTTTCCCCAACCAGCAGCCCTCCATTACGTACCAGTGGCAGGTGATCAGTAATTTCGGTAATTTTTTTACCTCCAGCGATGCTCAGCTCTATTACTGCTTCCAGGAGCCCGGCACCTATGAGATCATTTTCACGGCTGCCGATGTAAACGGCACGGCTCTAACAGATACGTTGACCGTATTGGTTTTACCCTATATTGCCTTTGATATCGTTTCTGACAATGCCGTGCTTTGTGGTCTTGACAGCCTCAATAACCCCGATATCCAATATTGTGACAAGGTCTGTCCGTACAGTACGGTCACCTATTCCATTCAGCCCGATCCCTTCCTGAGCGGTGGGCTCAGCACGAGCGCTACTATCTACTGGAATATAACCGGTGCACAAAGTTATACCCTGAATCCGCCGTTTCATACCTCGGTAACCGTCAACTGGGGCCCTTCCGGGGTTGGGGCTGTTTCGGCTGTTCTGACTGCCGGAAATCCGGGTACTAACAATTGTACCGGGGAGGATGCCCTGTGCGTGACCATTGTGGATGAACCGCGGGCGGCCTTTACTTCCGATCCTGCACCGGGTGCTGCCGACACGATCCGGGTTTGTAAAGACCAAACGGTTTATTTTGAGAACACCAGCCAGCATGCGGATAGTTATGAATGGTTTTTCGGCGATGACCTGTCTGCTACCGGTGTCATCGACCCGCAGCACACATATGTCACACCAGGCTATTATACGGTCCGGTTGATTGCCCGCAGTGCCTGCTTTTGTGTGGATACGACCGAAATGATCGTGCAAGTACTGGATGCGGAGGCGCCCACGCTGGAGTGTACAGGCGATGTATGTCCAGGCACAACGGTTACTTACCGGGCATCTGCCAACTGTACCGGCATAAACTGGTCGGTCAGTGCCAACGGGACCGTACTGAACGGTGGCTATCCGGGTGCCGACAGTATAAGTGTGGAATGGGGGGATGGCCCGGTCGGGTTGATCACATTGGACAATTTTACCTGTGCCGGGTTTGCCTGTCCGGCACCCACAAAGGTGCGGATACCGATCATCGATGACAATGCCGAGATCCGGGGCGCCGAACGCGTTTGCCCGGATGCCGAGGAGGTGTATTCGATTGATCCCTATGGCGGCACCGGGTTTGTCTGGAGCCTGAGTGGTGGCGGTACTATTATCGATGGGTTTGGCACCAACCGGGTTTCCATACGTTGGAACAGTTTCCCCAATCCGAACACTGTTTACTGGCTATCGGTGCGGTATGACAATTGTTACCTGGGGTGTGGAGGGGTGGACTCTATTCCGGTCCGGATTGTTTCATCTGTTTATATCAATGGCCCGGTGGAGGCCTGTCAGAACTCCAGTGAGAACTTCCTGTCCAGATTGTCCTACAATAACCTGAACCTGGACTGCAACTGGACCCTGCTGGGACCCGACGGGTCTTCGGTCTGGACGTCTGCAGCGCCTGCGGCCTCGGTAAATGTTCCGTTCAGCAACGGTCCCGGGATATACCGGCTGTTTGCCGTTCCGGATGACCCCGCACAAAGCTGTACGGATGAGGCGGAGTGGGCTATTCAGGTGCCGGATTTGCCGGCTGGACCTGCCGGAATAGACGGCGCTGCACTGATCTGCCCCGGCGAGGCCTTCCCGTATTCGGCTGCCGGTACCTTACCCGGAAACGCAGTCCAGTGGACGATCGTTAACGGTCCGGCAGCACCGGAAGTCCGCAAAGGTAACCCGGTCCTGGTGCAATGGAGCGCTTTGGGTCCGTACCAGCTGACGGCAGTACAACTCTCTTCCGACGGCCTGGGCTGTGCTTCTGATCCGGTTGTACTGAACCTCCAGGTGTTGAACACGGTAGTGGTCAACGGTCCGCCCTCGGTATGCGCCGGCAACAAGCGGACCTACACCGCGCCGCTGATACCGGGGCTGGACTACCAATGGAGCCTGGTACCAGCCAGTGCCGGGACGATTGCTGCCGGGCAGGGTACCAACCAGGTAGAGGTGTACTGGCAAACGCCGGGTAACCATCAATTACAACTGGACCTGTGTGGCCAGAGTGCTACCCGAGCGGTAACCGTACATGCACTGCCGGATCCGGCAGTGGTGCATCCTGGCAGTCTGTGTCCGGGAGCAACAGCGACGATCCAGACCAGTACGCCCTATGCCGCATATAACTGGGCTGCAGCTGCCGGAGGAACCCTGGGCGTGCTGCCTGCGATAGACCTGGGCCCGGGCGATTACGTTGTCAGCATTACGGATGCAAATGGCTGCCCGGGGAATACCTCATTCAGCATCGGCGAGGCACCAGCACCGCAGCTGACGGTATCAACTGCTGACCCGACGGCCTTTTGTGCCAACTCCGAGACCGTCACGATGCGGGCGCTGGTGAATACCGGTGGCGTGTTGACCTATGAATGGTTCCGGGATGGCATGCCACTGGGCGTTAATGCGCCGGTCTATTCTACCAATCAATATGGCTTATATACCGTGCAGGCGACCAATGCAAGTGGCTGTACTGCCCTGGCAGGACCTGTTGCAGTGGTGGAGGACTGTGCCGGTGGTGGTGGCTTCCCCTGTACACCGCGGCCGCCCTGTCCGCCCGGCAGTGTAAACCTGCAGATTGATCCTTCTGCGCGGTGTGACTCGTTATATTTCACGTTGTCGGGGCCTGATTTTCTGGCGGGATCCGGTTCATGGGCATTTGTGCAATCCGGGGCGTCGTCCATTGGCGTGGTGGTCGGAGACGAAACCGGTTTTGTTTTCCCGGAACCCGGTTATTATGTAGTAGCGGGTTATGCCGAACTGACCGACGGTACACTTTGCCGGATCATCGATTCACTGACGGTGGAAGCGGTTGCAGCTTTTACTGTTTTGCCGGAATGTCCGGGTCTTGCCACCGGATTTGAGGAAAACAGTGCCTTTTTACCAACCAGCGGTATCACGAACTGGGCTTGGGATTTTGGCGACCCGGCTTCCGGGGCCAATAATTCATCCGCCATACGTACCCCCGGTCATATTTATGATCCAGGCGGGGGATATATGGTTACCCTGACCATTACTGCCAATAGTGGCTGTACCAGCGCGGCAACCGCAATGGCCCAGATCCCGCAGGTTGTTCCGCCGATGATCATACCTCCGGCTACGTCGTGCGCCGGCAATGCCCTGGAGTTTGTGGCTTCCGGTTCGAACCTGAGTTGGGATTTTGGCAACCCGGCCTCCGGCGTGCTCAATACTACGGATGGCAGCCCGGTATACCATAGTTTCCCGGATGGTAATTATAATGTGACCGCTACGCTGGAAGATAATTATGGTTGTACTGCATCTGCCGGTATCGCTGTAACTATTTCCCCGAACACCCTGAGCGGGATGATCACACCCTCCAGCCCGGCGCCACTTTGTGAAGGCGCCACGGTGGTGCTGACCGCACCTGGCGGAGTTGTCAATTATGAATGGTCGGATGGAAGTACTGCTGATACCCTGTTGATCAGTGAAGAAGGTATATACAGCGTTACCCTGACCGATGGCAATGGTTGTGTATATGTTCCACCGCCCGTTCCGGTCAGTGTGCTTCCCGGGCCGGATGCGCTGATAAAGGCCTTGCTTACCAATGAGATCGGCCAGGTGATCGGTGTTGCTTATCCTGTCCATACTGTTTGTGCCGGCGATGATGTGCGGCTGCAGGTCTTTGGGCAGGGATCTTATGCGTATGCCTGGTCAAGTGGCGGGCTGGGGGCCAGTGCCGTGTTCTCTGAAGACCGGCACAATCAGCTCAGCGTGGGGACGTATGTTTTTACCGTTACTGTTACAGATAATCAAACCGGCTGTACTGCCAGTACGGATCCGTTTACTGTAACGGTAAACCCGGTACCCTCGGGCTTTTCCATAAGTCAGGATAATTTTCCTGCCTGTGCTGGCAGTACCAATACCCTGAATTATACAGGTCCAACACCCGGAAACTGGCAATATATCTGGAATACCGGTCAGACGGATCTGCCCTTAGTGACTGATCAACCAGGGCTCTATTTCCTTCGGGTGATCAATGAATTTGGTTGTGAGGAGCGCAGTAATAAACTGACGGTGTTCCCGGGACCGAATACCCTGGCGATCCCGGCAGGTTGCCATACCCGCTGTAAACCGGATACGCTTTGCCTGCCGGTCATCCCCAATATTGCCAGCTGGCAGTGGTATTTCAATGGCAGCCCGATCCCCGGTGCGAACAGCCCAAACCTTGTGGCGCAGCAAAGCGGGACGTATTATGCTGAATTGACCGATTGGTTTGGCTGTACCAGTGAAAGCGGTCCGTTGTCCGTCAATCTGTTGGACGGCTATGGGAATATCCTTGGGCAGATCTGGTCTGATGTAAACAACAACGGACTGATCGACGGACCTGATACGCTGGTTAGCGGCATAACGGTTGACCTGCTGCAAAACAGTGTTCCAATTGGTAGTGTCCTCTCTAACCTGACAGGTGATTTTGCCTTTACCAATATCCTGTCAGAAAATTATCAGGTAGAGATCAATGCCGGTATGTTGCCTGCGGGCTGGGATATTGTGATCGGCCTGCAAGGCGCCGGCCTTTCCGGTTGCGATGCGGAAACTCAGGTCGGCCTGTTATTGCGACCGGTTTGTATTACTGTGTTTACCTCCACGGTGGAATTAACAGCCTGCCCGGGAAGTGTCGCTAATTACCAGGGTACGCCTGTGCCTGCAGGAAGCAGCCAGGTATTTAATCTGGTCACATCGGAAGGGTGCGACTCCATCGTAACTGTTAATGTTGGGATGCTGGCAGTGTCCTCCGGGACGCTGGATGTCAGTGCCTGTCCGGGCACCTTCTATGATTACAATGGCACGCTGATCCCGGCCGGCAGCACGGAGCAGTTTCTATTGCAGAATTACCTGGGCTGTGACTCGGTACTGACGGTGAATGTCTCGAGTTTGGCGGTGTCCTCCGGGACGCTGGAAGTGAGCGCCTGTCCGGGTACTTTTTATGATTACAATGGTACGCTGATCGCGGCCGGCAGTACACAGCAGTTTTTATT
>SBHD01000198.1 GCA_006226345.1 Bacteroidota bacterium
GCGGCCCGCGTGCTGAAGCCCGGCGGCCGGCTTGCAATCTCCGATATCGTTTCGGAGTCGACGCTGCCCGAATCCATCAAATGCAATGCTTCCCTGTGGGCCGCCTGTATCGGTGGCGCCATGCAGGAGGAAGCGTACCTGGAACTGATATCGGCTGCCGGCTTCCGGATCGAAGCGGTGCAGGATAATCCGCAGTACCAGTTTCTGTCCAAAAGCGCGGTAGGCACCGGCCAGCGGTATGGGGTGAAGAGTATCTCGGTGCTGGCGGTGAAAGTATAAAGCCTCTGAGCGAGAATAACAATGTATCAGGTAGCTGCTCCCGTTTTCTGACGCGTTCAGGAGGCGGGGGCTTCTTGTTTTTGAAAAAAAGCATACCAATAAACACTGCCCTGAACCAAAATGAGAAAATGAGAGCCTTTGTCGTGACATGCTTATCTTAGAATGGACATTGTATCTATCGCAAGGTGAAATACCTCACTGCCATGTTTCAATTTTACAACCGCTACTTCCTCCCCCATATCACCCACAAGATCTGCTCCCTCTCCCCGGCTGCCAAACAGCGCCAAAAGGTCGTCCCCCAGGCATCCGGCCGGGTGCTGGAGATCGGGGTGGGCAGCGGACTCAACCTGCCGTTCTACGATCCGGACAAGGTGGAGCGGCTGTTTGCCCTGGACCCGTCTGCCGAGATGTGGGCCATTGCGCAAAAGCAATTGGAAACGCCACCGTTTGAAGTAGAATACCTGCAAAACGGCGCCGAGCAGATCCCCCTGGATACCCACACGGTGGACACGGTGGTCATTACCTACACCATGTGCTCCATTCCGGATGTGCAGGCGGCCCTGGCGGAAATGCGCCGGGTGCTGAAACCCGGCGGCGCCCTGCTGTTCTGCGAGCACGGACTAGCCCCGGATCGTGCAGTCCGCCGCTGGCAATACCTGCTCAACCCGGCCTGGAAACGGCTGGGCGGCGGCTGCCACCTTACCCGCGATATCCCGGCCCTGATCGGAGCGGGCGCCTTTTCGATCGAGCAGCTGGAAACCATGTACCTGCCGGGCTTTAAACCGGCCGGTTTCAACTATTGGGGCGTAGCCAGACCGGCCCGGTAAATTTCTTCCCGCTACCTGTTAACCATCCCCTATTTTAGCGCCATGAAGACAAACACCACTTTACCCCTGGCAGCAATAATGGCAGCAACCTGCCTGCTTTCCGCCTGCTCCCGGGGGCCGAAGACCGAGATCCGGAACGATTTCAAGCCTTTTTACGATCACTTTGGGGTAGAAGGTTCCTTTGCCCTGTACGACCAGGAGCAAAACCAGTATATCCTCTACAATGAAGCGCAGTATACCCAGCCCTTTACGCCGGCATCTACTTTCAAGATATGTAATTCCCTGATCGCCTTTGAAACCGGGGTGGCGCCGGATGTGGACTTCACCATTCCCTGGGACAGCGTGCAACGCAACCCGGTTTGGGACAAGGATTACGACCTGAAAAACGCCTTTAAAAACTCTGCGGTCTGGTACTACCAGGAAATCGCGCGCCGGATCGGCCCCGAACGGATGCAACTGTGGCTGGACAGCCTGAACTACGGCAACCGGGATATGAGCGGCGGCATTGACAAATTCTGGCTCACCGGCGGGCTGCGTATCACACCCGAACAACAGATCGATTTCCTGCGCCGGTTGCGAAAGGGTAAACTCCCGGCTTCGGACCGTGCCTGTGCGCTCGTCCAGATGATTATGATCAACACCGATACTGCCGGCTATGTGCTCTCCGGCAAAACAGGGTGGGGGAGTCAGGAAGATCAGGACGTCGGCTGGTTTGTCGGCTACGTGGTAAAGGATAAGCACGTATATTACTTCGCCAATTGTGTACAAGCCCCGTCAGCCCGCCTGGAGGATGTGCAGCAGGCTGTTTTGTTCGACCAGGCCCGGCGGGGCATCGTCGATAGTGTACTGACGCGTTTGAACCTTAAACCGTAACTATTTTTTGCCCCGAAAGGATATGCCTGAAATGCAACACCACCCAAGCCCCAATCCGGAGGAGCAGCAATTTGAACTACTGATCGAAGGCCTCCTGGAGCAACAATATGGCTTTTGCGACGATTTCATCGATCCGGAAACAGTAGCCGGATTGCGGGATAACCTGCTCCGCTTTTACGATGCGGGTGCGATGCATCCGGCTGGCGTTGGCCGGCATTTTGACTACCAGAAGAACACGCAGGTCCGGGGCGATGTGATCCGCTGGATCGAGCCGGATTCGGAAGACCCGTTTGAGCGCCGGTTCCTGGAACGGGTACAGGCCTTTATCCGCTACCTGAATCAGTCCTGTTATGCCGGTATCAACGACTTTGAGTTTCACTATGCTTTTTATGAGCAGCACAGCTTTTATAAGCGTCACCTGGACCAGTTTAAAAGCAACAAAGGCCGGAAGTTTTCCCTGGTGACCTACCTGAATGAAAACTGGCAGGAAAGCGACGGCGGAAACCTTTCCCTGTACCTGGACGCCACCAAACAGGAAGATCTCTATCCGGTCGGCGGCAGGACGGTGTTTTTTAAGAGCGATGAGATCGAGCACGAAGTGCATCCTTCCCATACCCGCTACCGGATCAGTATTGCCGGATGGTTGAAGCGTGTTTGACTATCTTTAGGATAATTGGATTATCCCGCATGATCCATTGATATTGCAGGATAAAAGCGGTAAAGCATGACGGTCATTTACATTCCCGGTCTTGGCTTTGACCAACGGACTTTCCAAAATCTCAATTTGGACGGGGTAACGTCCGTATACCTGGACTGGATCGAACCGCTCAGCCAGGAATCCATCGATGCCTATGCCGCCCGTATGGTCCGGGACATTCCCTGGGACCAGCCGGTAATATTGATCGGGCACTCTTTTGGCGGGGTGATCAGCCAGCATATTGCGGCACAACGGAAGGTTGCCCTCGTTGTGCTCGTATCCAGTGTTCGTTCCCGCCGGGAATTACCCTTCTGGTTTCGGTGGGTCCGGCTATTGGGGCTGCATCACCTGATCAGCAAAGCGCTCATTATGTGGTCCTTTCCACTTTGGGGCCGCATGCAGGATTATGTAAGCCGGGAAGAGCAACAGTTGTTCCGGGATATGGTAGGTCGCCGGTCCGACACCTATCTGAAGTGGGCGGTAGGGCAATTGTCAGCCTGGAAAGCACCGGAGTTGCCAGCCTCAACCCGGATACTTCAGATCCATGGTACGATCGATCGTATGCTGCCGTACCGGTTTATCCGGAAACCGGACCTGACCATTCAAAAAGGCGGGCATTTTCTGGTGCACAGGCGAGCCAGCGAGGTAGCGGATGTTATCATGCAGGTAGCACGAACGCTGGAGAAATAAACCCCGGACATGCCTGTAACGAAAGGCTTGAAATATGTGAAAAATAAAGACAGGTGGAGGAGTGTAATTCCAGCAGATTAACACTTAACTTGTTCTGCGATTTTTCCCCAGACCTCCTTTAATATGAAAACCATTTTCCCTGTCTTTATATTTATTTCCATTGTTTTAACAGACAATATCCGTAACCAGCAATTTGTATAATCCCATGCACTAATATTTAATACGCTTTGCCGGATATGTACACCTATCGACAACATGCTGCAAGTTTATAAGCTACCCACCTGTTCTGTCAAAAAGGCTACACTAACCAACACAATCTTATGAAACATCTATTCCCGCTATTCCTGGTCATTATCAGTAGCTTCGGGTTACTTGCGCAAACGGATACGGTAACGGCACCTCCGGTTGTTGATTATAGCCCACGTCGTACCCCTGTAATGCTGGAATTTGACCTGGGGATGGGTTTTCCTGCCGGGCACTTCAGATCAGAAATTGACCGAGGTGTATTATTCGGGAAGAGTATTAGTTTGCTCTTGCAAATGCGGGATTTTCCTTTGGAGATCGGTTTCCGGTTCGCTGGTTTTTCCTATGACCATGTCCGCCGGCGTTATGACTCGGGCAACTATGTCCAGGTGACCAAAAATAAGATCTGGCTGTGGCGCGGTATATTCCGGTTTGAACAGCAGCTGCGTCACCCGATTGCTTTTTATCTGGAGGGTACACTGGGATGGAGGCGGTACTACACTAAAACGTACTCCAAGGAAACAGGGTTTCTTGTTTTTCTATCTGATAGAGAGGACAATACAAGGTTTGACAAGAGAAAACTCCATTCCGAATGGGGGCCGGCCTATGGCGGGGCAATAGGGATCCGATACAGATTCCGTGAAGAAACGGCTTCCGGCGCTTTCATACAAGTAGGTTATGACCATAGCCGGGCAGGGGATTTCTATGCACGTACCGGAAATTTACCAGAACAGGAGGATCCCTTGAGCAATTATACCAGAAACCACGCTGCACTTTCTATGCTGACGGTAAAAATCGGCTTGTTCGCGCACATAGGAACCTATCCGAAAAAGTCAAATAAATAGCATGGAGGTAGTATCGTACCTTTCTTTGTGGTTGCTGAAAAATCCGGATCTGATATCAGTTATTCCGCACAACTAATTATGACGTGGAAAAGTAGAACTGGGTTGTTTGAACATGCAGGCCCGGCCAGTGTTGCTATTCGAAAGGAATTGCAAAAAAACACCGGGTAGCATACTTTACCTTATATTACCCAACTACATGAAAATACTGCTCACCGGTGCAACCGGTTATATTGGGAAACGACTTTTACCGGTGCTGGTGCAGAATGGCCACCAGGTGGTTTGTTGTGTCCGGGAAAAAGGGCGTTTTCATCCGCCGCAGTCCATGCTGCCACACCTCGAAATTATAGAAGTGGATTTTCTGGACCGGGGTTCGCTGGAGAATATCCCAAAAGATATCGATGGCGCCTATTACCTCATCCATTCCATGTCCGGCTCCTCCGATTACGAGGCGTTGGAACAGCTGTCTGCAGTCAACTTCCGGGAGGCCGTCAGCCAAACCAGGGCACGGCATGTGGTCTACCTCAGCGGAATCGTCAATGAGGATGCTTTATCCAAACACCTTGCTTCGCGGAAAACCGTGGAGGAAGAACTGAATAAAGGTCCGTATGCCTGTACCACCTTACGAGCCGGCATCATTATTGGCTCCGGCAGCGCTTCCTTTGAGATCATTCGCGACCTGGTGGAAAAACTGCCCGTCATGGTGGCGCCTAAATGGCTGAACACCCGGTGTCAGCCGATCGGCGTCCGCGATGTGATCGCTTTTCTGGACAAGGCTTTATTCCGGGAGTTGCTGTTTGATAAAAGCTTCGATATCGGAGGTCCGGATATACTCACGTACAAAGAAATGCTGCTGGGATATGCCCGGGTCAGGGGCCTGAAGCGCTGGATATTCACCGTGCCGGTGATGACGCCCCGGCTGTCGTCGTACTGGTTGTATTTCATTACAGCGACTTCCTATCGGCTGGCTTCGGCACTGGTGGAAAGTATGAAAGTGGAGGTGGTATGCCGCAATTCGGATATCAATACCATCCTGGGTATTACTCCGGCATCTTATATGGAGGCCCTGGAACGCAGCTTTTCGGCGATCGAGTCGAATCAGATCATTTCAAGCTGGAAAGACTCGCTGGTCAGCGGCCGCTTCGATCAACACCTTTCCGAATTTATCCAGGTCCCGACGTTTGGTTGTTTTAAAGATGCGCGCAGCCGTCCGGTACCGGACCGGGAGCAATGCCTGGAGCGGATCTGGAGTATCGGTGGGGCGCGGGGCTGGTATTATGGCAATTGGCTGTGGCGCCTGCGTGGATTTCTGGACAAGGTGGTCGGTGGGGTAGGGTTGCGCCGCGGCCGCACCGATCCCAACCGTATAGAAGCCGGCGACGCCGTAGATTTCTGGCGGGTGCTCTATGC
>SBHD01000328.1 GCA_006226345.1 Bacteroidota bacterium
CATTGATAATCAGATTGTAAATTACAACTTGGCACATATTAGATTAAAAAAAATACCTGTCAGAGTTTACTGGTAAAAACATTTTGTTTATTTTTGCTCTCACTTTCAATAAACGCCGCAGCTTATGTCTAACGAAAAAGAAAACAAGCTTAAAACACTACAGGCCACGATTGACCGCCTGGATAAAACATATGGAAAGGGTACGATCATGCGCCTGGGCGACAAACAAGCCATTGAGGTGGATGTGATCCCGACCGGCTCGCTTGGTCTGGATGTTGCCCTGGGTTGCCACGGTTACCCCAAGGGCCGGATCGTGGAGATCTATGGTCCGGAATCTTCCGGTAAGACGACCCTGGCCATTCACGCTATCGCAGAGTGCCAGAAAAAAGGCGGTATTGCCGCGATCATTGATGCGGAGCACGCCTTTGATCGGTTCTATGCCGAAAACTTAGGTGTGGATGTCAATAACCTGCTCATCAGCCAGCCGGATAATGGCGAACAGGCTCTGGAGATCACGGAAAACCTGATCCGGTCAGGCGCAGTTGATATCGTAGTCGTTGACTCGGTTGCTGCCCTGGTGCCGCGTTCGGAGATCGAGGGCGAAATGGGCGACTCCAAAATGGGGTTACAGGCCCGTCTGATGAGCCAGGCCATGCGGAAACTGACCGCCGCTATCGGCCGTACCGGCTGTACCTGCATCTTTATCAACCAGCTGCGGGAAAAGATCGGCGTGATGTTCGGCAACCCGGAAACCACCACCGGTGGTAACGCCCTGAAATTTTATGCATCCGTGCGCCTTGATATCCGCAAGAGCGGGGCAGCGATGAAAGATAAAGACGGTAATGTCATCGGTAACCAGGTTAAGGTCAAGGTGGTCAAGAACAAACTCTCCCCGCCGTTCCGGGTGGCGCAGTTCGACATCATTTTTGGCGAAGGCATTTCCAAAGTCGGTGAGATCATCGACCTGGGTTCCGACCATGATATCATCCAGAAAAGCGGTGCCTGGTACAGCTATGATGGCGCCAAGATTGCCCAGGGGCGTGATGCCGCCAAGCAGTTCCTGCTCGACAACCCGGAAGTAGCCGCCGAGATAGAAGTCAAGATCAAGGAAAAACTCGCTACCGGAGGCAGTTCAGCCGGCCGGGCCAACTCCATGGCTATTGCCGGTGATGATGACAGCGACAATGGTGTGGAAAGTGATGATTGATTGAAGCGCCGGTCCGGGTGTATTCGTGCTTGAGGCCCGAAAACGCCCAAATTTTCCCGGACGTGAATACGATATAAAAACCCGGCATCCTGTTATGGATGCCGGGTTTTCATTTTTGTATTAATAGATACGCCCGTTTGGAAACGTATCGCAAACTGCTGATCAATCCTTCCGCAACACCGGAACCAGCACTTCTAACCGGCCATCAATGTCGGCTGGCGATGACAACCCGAGCAATCGGGCGACCAGCGGATAGATATGCACATTTTCAAAGGCCGGTAGCTGGCTGCCCGGTTCGATCTGGGGGCCGTTGGCATAAAAGATCCCGTACATGTCCGTACAAGCGCCTGGGTCGAATCCATGCGTACCCCATGCAGGTAATTGCTCGCCGGGATGTTCTAGGGCTTTTTTCAGGTACCGGCTGTTTTTTCCGGTGAAGTAATGGCCGGGTTTTGCAACTAAGAGGATATCGCCCACCCGAGGATGCTGGTAACGCCAGCGCTCCGGAAATGTATTCCGGGTGTGTACATCAAACCGGTCCGCCTGACGTTGCAGTTTTTGTTCCAGTATGGTGCAAGTAGCGGCATCCCGGCAGTAGATCTGAACATGGGTTCCATTGCTGATCCAGGTAATGGTCGTATCCGCATAACCGGGAAGATCATCAAGTACGATATACGTTTCCACCGTCGTATGCATTTCCCGCATGCCGTGGTCGGAGCACAATACAACATTCACAGGCAGCGGGATCGTATCCAGACCGGCCATTAAACGGCCCAGGATATGGTCAGACTCCAGGACTGCTTGCTCCAGTTCCGGGGAGTTGGGTCCATAATCATGCCCGGCATCATCAGTCAGGGAGAAATACAGCGTGATCAGACGGGGCCGGAGGGAGTCCGGCAATTGCAACCACTGCATAGCCTGATCCACTCGTTGTGTATTGGGTATGGAGCCGTCGTACAGGTAATAATAGGTTGGGAATTGACCCTGGACAGGGGCTTCCGAGCCCACCCAGAAGAAAGAAGCACTTTTCAGGCCGTGCTGCTGCGCGAGCTGCCAGAGGGGCAGGCCACCATAGAACACCGGATCCTGTACCACTTCCCGGTTTGAAGTGCTGTATTTACGGCCCAGATCCTTGGCATAAAAGGTATTGTCCACCAGCCCGTGATGGCCGGGATACATTCCGGTGATAATGGTGTAGTGGTTGGGAAATGTTTTGGACGGATAGGAGGGGATCAGCCCTTCAGCTGCAGCACCTTTGCGTATGAATGCCTGAAAGTTCGGTGCCTGGTATTTTTCCACATAATCGCTGCGAAAGCCATCGTAGGAAACCAGGATCACATAAGCCGGCTCTGTTGACTGAGCCTGGATCAGCTGCGCCGGAAGGAGACTGCTGGCCAGAAACACCAGCAGGGATAAAAAGCGGAGGTAAATGGTATTGTTCATCACCCGGCTAATGTACCGGCCAGTGCGGGATTCGGCAAATTACCCGGGTAAATTCTTTGCTAATTCCTCCAGTTCGGCTTTAAGGCCGGCCGCACCCTGCTCCGACATCGGCACGAGGGGCAGGCGTACTTCACGGGTACAGAGGCCCTGTGCTTCAAGCGCTGCCTTGATCCCGGCCGGATTACCCTCACTGAACAACATCCGGTACAGGCGCAACATCCGGAGGTTGAGGTTCCGGGCAGTGGACATGTCCTGCTGCAGCGCAGCCCGCACCATATCGGAATATAACCGGGGCTGGGAGTTACCAATGACCGAGATGACGCCATTGCCACCGGAAGCGATCAGCGGCAGGGTAATAAAATCATCACCGCTGAGTACCAGGAAGCGATCCGGTTTATCCTTGATAATCTCGGTGACCTGGTAAATATCATTGCTGGCCTCTTTGACTCCAAGGAACTTGTCGCTGGCATGGGCCAGTCGCAGGGTTGTTTCCGCCGTCATATTGGAAGCCGTACGGCTGGGTACGTTGTAGATGATGATCGGCCGGGGCGATGCGTTAGCGAGCGCCATGTAATGTTGGTAAATGCCTTCCTGGGTAGGTTTGTTGTAGGCCGGGTTGCTGGCAAGCAGGGCGTCGATACCATCAAAATTGAACCCGTTTACCTTTTCCACCAGGGCGGCCGTATTGTTACCACCAAAAACACCGGCAACCACCGGCAGGCGCTGGCGATTGACCTTAATGGTGAAATCCAGTATTTGCCGGTGCTCCTCCTCCGAAATCGTGGCCGACTCTCCGGTTGTGCCTAGGCTGACGAGAAACTCTACACCACCGGCAATAACATGTTCAATGATCTTTTCCAGGCTGTCCCAGTCAATGCTACCGTTTTTAAAAGGTGTGACCAGGGCTACACCGGTACCGCTAAAGCGCTGCTGTAGACTCATATCCGGAGGGGACGATTTTTTCTAAATAAAGATCGAGTTGATCCACAAAGTACTGGATACCCTTTTGTGCCGGTGTTTCCAGCATCAGGTCAAAATCGTTGGGTCCATCGGTATGTGTACCGATCTTCATGGCAGCCGGTGCGGCCGCAGCGATCCAGGCCACCGGAGGGATATCGACACCGTTAAGGCAGAGCAGCAGGTCGAACTTTTCTGACAGAAAGGTATCCACCGTTTCGCCGGAGGGTTGTCCGTTCCAGCGCAGTTCCTTTTGGGTAAACTGCGGGAACAGTGTTTGCCCCAATGGGTTCTTGATATCGACAAAGCCCAGCAACCGCACCTTTTTTTCCAAGTGAGCCTCTTTGAGGGTATTGGCAAATTCCAGGACTTCGTTGCGGTCCTTTTCGTTGGTGGCGTCAAACAGGATACCAATGGAATGGGCGCTGTCGATCGTATGGGTTTGGCGCCGCCGGTTTTGTTTGGCCAGGGTCTGGCGCATCAAACGGTCAAAAAAGGCAGTGCGCAGTATTTGCAACATGGTATGCGCGGTTGGTACCGACAGGGGGAGTCGGCGGTATTATTTGGCCGCAGCAGCGGGTGTGATCCGCCGGTAATTCCCCATTTTGCTGTATTTGGCGATACGCGCCTCAATACGTTCGTCGGCATTGAGTTTAGATTGTTTTTTTAATTCGGCCAGGATATGCTTTTTCAGCGCCTGGGCCATGTCTTCGGGGGCGTTATGTGCGCCGCCCAGGGGCTCTTTGACGATGCCGTCGATGAGCCCGAATTCCAGCATATGATCGGCGTCAAGTTTGAGTGCTTCGGCAGCCTGCTCCTTGTAATCCCAGGAGCGCCACAGGATAGAGGAGCACGATTCCGGCGAGATCACCGAGTACCAGGTATACTCCAGCATGAAGACCCGGTCGCCCAGGCCGATGCCCAATGCACCACCGGAAGCACCTTCGCCGATAATATAACACAGGATCGGCACGCGGAGTTGTGCCATTTCAAACAGGTTGCGGGCGATGGCTTCGGCCTGCCCGCGTTCTTCAGCCTCCAGGCCTGGATAAGCGCCCGGGGTATCGATCAGGGTAATGACCGGAAATCCGAAACGTTCGGCCATTTTCATGAGCCGGAGCGCCTTGCGGTAGCCTTCGGGATTGGCCATGCCGAAGTTGCGGTATTGCCGCATCTTGGTGTTTATGCCTTTTTGGTGGCCAATGATCATGACGACCTGGCCGTCAAGCTCTGCCAGGCCGCCTACGATGGCCTTGTCATCGCCACCAAAGCGGTCGCCGTGCAGTTCGATAAATTTTTCACAGATCGTTTCGACATAGTAGAGCGTGTAGGGGCGCTCGGGATGCCTCGACAATTGTACTTTCTGCCAGCCGGTGAGCTTGGCATAGATCTCTTTTCGTTTTTTCTGGATTTTGTTTTCCAGTTCGCGGATCTTCTCTGTAACATCCACTTCGCCTTGTTCCCCGACTTCCTGCAGTTTTTCCAGCTGCTCGTAGAGGGTTTCCAGCGGTTGTTCAAAATCCATGAAGGTCATAGCGCCACAGCTTTAGTGTAGTGGTTGGTCTGGTATTTTGCGCGATGGGCGCAAAGCGTACCTGCAAAGGTATGGTTTGGCACAGGGAAAAAAACGTATGTCAAATTTTTTTTCACTCCCCCTTGCACAAGTGAAAGGGGTTCGCTTATCTTTGCCCCGCTTTAAAGCAAACAGGTCCGGTAGTTCAGTTTGGTTAGAATACATGCCTGTCACGCATGGGGTCGCGGGTTCAAGTCCCGTCCGGACCGCTGAATTAATTGATTATCAACGAGTTGTGAATTTTTATTGGCAAAATCGTTGACATTTCTGAAGCTCAACATCGTCTGGTGTTGGGCTTTAGTTTTTTCATGCCTAAGGTACAAAAATCTAGTTTTGAGCAGGTAATGGTATCTTAACTAACCTAAATGCAAGGAAAACTAGTATCCAAAACCTGTAAGCCTGGCTTACCTTTAAAAAGGAAGTTTCGAGAAAGAAACTTTGACATATGATTTACAGGCACTTTAAGGAACCACGCAGGAGTAGGATGATAGGAAGAACAGTCCGTTCCAATTATTGCAGCAATGAAATAAGGGTGATTGTCAGTTAGTGTACACATTTTACCTGATCCACATTGGAGGAATGCAGCTACATTTGTTACTTCCCAAACTTTGAAAGGAGGGGCAAGTATAAGATATCG
>SBHD01000143.1 GCA_006226345.1 Bacteroidota bacterium
CAAGCCTACAAACGTCCTTTCATTTAACCATCTTTTGGTCTCAATAACAAATCCTTACGGTCCCTCTAAAAGCCAATCCAGGTTCTTATAGGGCTGCGCAAATGGTCAAAGGCAGGATTTGTAACCCAGGATTTTTTCAATCGTGGTAATTGTTTTCGTCCGCCATACTGCAAATCAATCCCTTTCATCTAAATTGCGCCAAAGCGACCCTGTCCGTGTAATCCAAAATATGGAATTTATGGTCTCCAAAGGTATGTTTGCGCTTCCTTTGCCCGTTCAAAAAGAGTTTAATAACTTTCGATTGGCCATCAGGGAGTCGTTCAAACTGCGGTTACCTATCCTGATAAATTGGGCATTTGCAGGATACTCCGATAGCCACTTTGGCCTGCGCCAAATTTTTAAACACGCTTAATCAACCACGTCCATCTTGAAACTCACGCTGCTCGGAACCGGAACTTCACAAGGCGTACCTGTTATCGGGTGCGACTGCACCGTTTGCATGTCGGCCGACCCGCAGGATAAACGCCTGCGCAGTTCGGCGCTCCTCAGTTATAATGACACCAATATCCTTATAGATGCCGGCCCCGACCTGCGCCAGCAAATGTTGCGCACCGGAGTCCGGCACCTCGACGCGATCCTGCTCACCCACGAGCACAACGACCATGTCATCGGCCTGGATGATATCCGGCCTTTTAATTTCCGCTCCGGCCACCCCATGACCGTATATGCCCAGGAACGCGTAGCCACGGATGTTCGCAAACGATTTGCCTATATTTTTGGCGACCCTATCCCCGGACTGCCCCGGATCGAACTGCATACGATCGACCAAAACAGTATGCTCTACCTGGATGACCTGACCATACAGGCAATCGGCATCATGCACGGGAAACTGCCGATCCTCGGCTTCCGCATCGGCCCACTGACCTATCTCACCGATGTCAAATCGATCGAAACATCGGAACTGGAAAAAATTGCCGGCACCCGGTACCTGATCATCAACGCCCTCCGGCATACCCCGCACAAGACACACCTGCACCTGGAAGAAGCCCTGGATCTGATCCGCCGCATACAACCGGAGAAAAGCTGGATCACCCATATCAGCCATGAAATGGGGCTGGCGGCAGATGTTTCGCCCGATCTGCCCCCGGGTGTTGAACTCGCCTACGACGGGCTGGTGATCAAAATGTAGCATGGATGCTGCAGTATGGATATCGCCGGGCTGTATATATTTGAAGTGTTTTTTATTGCCGCACCTTTCCCACACGATTTCTTTTTGCGGCCAGCAAACCGATCTGCCAAAGTAATTTCTGCCTATGTATCCGATCTTTCAGGTTGATGCCTTCACCGATACCCTTTTTGCTGGCAACCCTGCCGCGGTCGTCCCGCTGCAAAACTGGTTGCCGGACACGCGGCTGCAACAAATTGCCGCGGAAAACAACCTTTCCGAAACAGCCTTTTTTATCCCACTGGATCAGCCGGGCCAATACCATATACGTTGGTTTACCCCTGTTGCGGAAGTAGATCTGTGCGGCCACGCAACACTGGCCACTGCACATGTGTTATTTCACCACCTCGACGTCCCCATTGTCCCTCAACTGTCTTTTGAAAGCCGGAGCGGTATACTGACGGTAAGTCGGCAGGGTGACTGGCTTACACTCGACTTCCCGACCGACCGGCCGACCCCGGCAACGCTCCCGGAGGAAGCCCTGGCCGCCTTCGCCAATCCGCCACTTGAAATCCGGAAGGGCCGGGAGGATTATCTGCTGGTATATGCCACCGAACAAGAGGTACTGGCCCTCGCTCCCGACTTCCGGGCCCTGCACCGGATACCGGCACGCGGTTTTATCGCAACTGCTCCGGGTGAGCATTCGGACTTCGTATCCCGTTGTTTTTTTCCTGCCTATGGTATCGATGAGGATCCCGTCACCGGGTCCGCACATACGACCCTGACCCCTTATTGGGCCAATCGGCTGCAAAAGAATGACCTGGAGGCCATTCAGCGGTCCGCACGACAGGGCAGGCTACGCTGCACCTTGCAGGGCGATCGCGTGCTGATCAGCGGCCAGGCCTGCCTGTACATGAAGGGCAGTTTCTTATTACCGGAAACCGAGTAAAGACCGTTCAGAAATGACCAACAGTCCGCTCCAAAAGGATACCGGCTCCAACCAGCTCGCATGGGCCGACAGGCTGCGTAATATCGCCACCGTGCTGGTTATCATCATCCATGTGACATCACCGGTGGTGCAGGAATATCCGAACCTGGACAGCCACCTCTGGTGGGCCGGAAACCTCTGGAACACCCTGGGCCGCCCGGCGGTGAACCTGTTCGTGATGCTCAGTGGTTTTCTGTTATTCAGCAAAGACTATCCTCTCGGGCTGTTCCTGCGCAAGCGCTTCACCCGGGTACTGATACCGGCTGCTTTCTGGATGGTTCTGTACCTCATCTACGGTCACATCGCCAACCAGGACCCCGCCAGTTGGCACCAGGCGATAGTGAAACTGGTACAGGGACCGGTGCATTATCACCTGTGGTTTATCTACCTGATCATTGGCCTATACCTGATGTACCCCGTCCTGCAACCCTGGGTCCGAAAGGCGCGGGAACAGGACTTTCTGTACTTTTTTATCGTCTGTATCATAGGCACCTGGGGATATAAAACCCTGCTGGCATTTTCCGGCGTCCGGATCGGGTTGCATTTCGAAATTTTCACCAACCAAATCGGACATTTCGTCCTGGGGTATTACCTGGGCAGTAAAGCGGCTTCAAGCGAAACACCCTCACGACCGGGGCTGGCTCCCTGGCCGCTCCACCAGCGCCAAATGCTGACCCTCGCACGGATGTTGATCATTGGCGGCGCTGCCATTACGGCGGCCGGCGGATACTGGCATAGCACCCGCACCGGCAACTTCCAGCCCTATTTTTACGATTACCTCACGCCCGCCGTAACCCTGGGCGCCGCCGGGTGGATGCTGCTGGCCAGGCACGGCTGGAACCAACGGCCATTGCTGAAAGTGGAACAATTGTTTGCTGCCGGCAGCTTTGGGATCTACCTGGTGCATGTGCTGGTGCTGGACGGACTGACCGAAAGCAGCCGCTGGCTCGGCCTGAACCCGAGGGGCATCTGGACCATCCCGTTGACTGCCGCATTGGCAGTACTGTTAAGTTTTACAGCAGTATTGTTGATCCGGGCGCTTCCGTTTGGCAAAAAGATCACCTGATGGCTGCAGCATTCCGACGCAAGTATTGGTTTGCGCGGGCGGTTGCCGGCCTGGTGGGTTTATTCAACTGTGCGACGATATTTTCGATCTTTGGGTTGACCGGAAAAAGGGGATACGTACTTTGGCAACCTGGTACGCCGAACAGGGCACCCTGGATCAATTACAATACCTTTTGAGCAGCAGCGCCATGCTGTACAGCAGCAGGTCCTGTCATTGCCGTTGAACCGGATCCGGCGCCAGATCACGGTGTGCCTGCTGTATTTTTTAGCCGGCATAACACGTCTTTGTCTCGATCAATACCTTCAATTGCAAAAAAAGCACGGAACTTTGCCACCCGATGACCGGCAAGCCATGGTGGTGGACAAGGAAAAAAGGACCAACTGGCTACAGGCTGGCATCCAGATATCAGCATACGCGCTAAAAGGATGAATACCATTATTGAAAAAGCGATACGCGACAGTATTTCTGTAAAACAAAACCTGTTGGCAGATGCCGGTTTGCTGGACAAGATCCGGCAGGCGGCCCAACTGATGACCAATTGTTTCCGGCAAAACGGCAAAGTGTTGTTCTGTGGAAATGGCGGCTCCGCTGCTGATGCCCAGCATATTGCAGCCGAATTATCGGGGCGGTTCTATCGTGACCGGCCGCCGCTATTTGCCGAGGCCCTGCACGTCAATTCGTCGTATCTGACGGCCGTCGCCAACGATTACGGGTACGACCATGTCTTTGCACGCATGGTAGAAGCAGCAGGCCGTTCCGGCGATATCCTGGTTGCGATCAGTACGTCCGGAAATTCCAATTCGATCCTGCAGGCGGCCCAACGGGCTAAAAGTATGGAAATGGCCGTGATAGGCCTGACCGGCGCCAGCGGTGGAAAACTGGCCGGTACCAGCACGGTGCTGCTGAATGTACCATCTTCCGACACTCCCCGTATCCAGGAGTCCCATATCCTGATCGGTCATATCCTGTGTGAGATCGTGGAGCAGGAATTATTCAACTCCTGACCAGCCATATCGTTATGCTCCGAAACCGGCTTTTTCCTGTCCTTTTGTTTGTTCCCTGTTTCCTGGTAGCTCAGGGACCGCTGGACGGATACCTTAAAGGAAAGGGCGTTTTGGATCTCGCACCTTCCTTTTCGTATAATTCGGCCCAAACATTTGCTGGCGCAAATGCGCAGACCTACGACCTGGGGTATAAAGGATCCATGCTCAGTATTTTTGCGGAATATGGTCTGCATGAGCGCATTGATCTGGTAGCCACCGCCGCCTATGTATTTACCTCCAGCCAAAACGGGTTGCAGGACGGCGGGCTTTTTGTCAAATACCGCCCCTTTTACCGGGAAATGAATGGAGCCGGCAAATTCGGAATTCTGCTCGGCAGTGGGTTGGGTTTTCCACTGGCCGACTATGAGCCGGTCAGTTCCGGCGCCCTCGGGCAAAAAGCGGTCATCCTGCCCGGCCGCCTTATCCTGCAATGGGAAACGCCGCTGGGCTTGTTCGTCAACCTGACCGGCGGGTATAACTGGCGGCTCGACCGTCTGAAGGATACCGATGTGGCCGCTATCCGGCAGCAAAGGCCCGACTATGATCCGGTTGAACCCGCCAACTTCACTACGATCCTGTTTAAGACCGGGTTTCCCGCCGCGCATTACTACATCGATGCCTGGATCGAATGGCAACATACAAATGGCGGTAAGGACTTCGAACCCGGTGTCGCTGACCTGCCCCAGTCTTTCGGCGTCAGTTACGCCCAGACAGGCGGCACCATTTACTACTCCGAATCCGGCCGTAACGGTTTCTTTCTCAGTGGCGGGTATATCCTGGGTGGACGGAACATCAGCCGCATTCTCCGGGTGACGGCGGGTATGGTGTTGAAGTTCGGGGTATAAAATATTCCCCACAAAGGCGCCAGGACTCGGAGCGTACACCTTAGCGTCCTGGCGCCTTCGCGGGGAAAAGAACATGCCATTTTGCTCCCTTACGTTAAGGCCCCCTTAAAGTATTCCGCCATTTTGACACACAAGTGTTATTTATTTGTCAAAATGACATATACACCAGCAACAAAGCGGTCTGGAACGCTGTTTGAGGAATATAGTGCAACCTAAAACCTTTTTCATCACGAAAAATGTTTGCGTCATGTTCCCGATCCAAAATAACCGCCAGTTGCCAGCCGAACAGCCTTTGTTCTTTGATGATTTTATCACGCGGAACAACTGGACAGCGGCCCGCAAGCAACTCCAATTACAACTGAGCCCGATGCCAGCCACCAATGTATATGAAACCGAAACCGCTTTTTATATCGAACTGGTGGTACCGGGACTTACTCATGAAGACCTGCTGTTTTTCACTACTGATGATAAACTGGAGGTGCGCTTTACCCCGGACGAGCGTTCGTTTGAGCCTTATGGCAGCCGCCGTCACCTGCACCGGGAATACCGGCCAATCGCTTTCCGGCGGGAGTTCCAGCTGAACCCGGACGCGCTGGATCTGGATGCCCTTCAGGTACATTCTGAAAACGGTATTGTGCAGATCGAGATCCCCAAACGGGAGGACTACCACAGCAGTCTGCCC
>SBHD01000306.1 GCA_006226345.1 Bacteroidota bacterium
CGCCTGGACGCCGATAATAACACATTTCTCCAATACAAACCACAGCCGGTAAACGGAGCAGGCCCGGAGCAGATCACGGCAATTGAACAGGACGGGGTAAATGATTCGCTAATCTGGATCGGCACCAACAGGCGCCTGCTCTCTTTCAATAAATACCGGAAGACATTTAATTACGCTCTTCCTGTCATCCCGGATATCGAACAACTCTGTGCATATCCGACTGGTAATTTGTATGTCCGGGACAAATCCGGGCAGATAAACGTCTACCAGCCTCAGACCGGAAAAATCGTACACACAGTCGTACCGCAGGCCCAATGGCAATTCGGGCGGATGTTCCGCAAATCGGCTGACGAGATCTGGATCAATTGCAATAACGGTATTGCAGTGCTGCAAACCAGGAGCCACCAGGTTTCCTACCCCTGGCAGAATGATCCTGCGCAGAAAAAGAAATACGAAATCGATCTGATCGACCGGCAGGGCCGGATCTGGTCGGCCGGTACGGCGGGGCTAAAAGTCTATGATCCGGCAAGCACCCAGTTCTCCAACTACATCTATGATAAGACCGGCGCCTCGTCACCGTTTATTACCCAACGGGTAGTGGAAGACCCGCGGCAGCAGGCGGTTTACCTCAACGTGAGTGCAGGAAACGGGGTATACCGTTTCGATCGCAAAACCCGGGAATGGCTGAATATTCCCACGCCGCGGGATTATCCGGACAAACTTTTTTACGGAACGGACCTGGCGCTGCTGGAAAACGGGCAATTGCTCATCCTTGCCGAAGAAGGCATTTTTACGCTTTCGGCAGACAGCAGGTCGATGGTCCCGCATCCCGTTTCCAAAAAACTGCCACCCGAAAAGACCTGGCTGAACCTGTTTGTAGACAGCAAGGGGTTTATCTGGCTGGGCGGACTTAATAACGGCGTAGTGAAGATCAATTCCCAAACCTGGGAAGTGACATCCCTGGCCAATTGGCTGCCATCCTGCCGGCAGCCGCGCTTTCGATGGACGTTTTATGAAGACAGCCAGGAGCATATCTGGATGACCGTTTGTGGCGGTATGGGCTTCTACTCGTACCGGGAGGATGCATTTCATTTCCTGCTGCACGAAAAGGATCCGGACCAAACCTTCGAGACGCCCAAAGACTTTGTAGAGGACCTTGACGGCATCCTTTGGGTGAGCAGTGAAGAGGAGGGCCAGTTAGGAGCTATCGATCCGAAAGCGCCGGAAAAAGGGATCTACCGGAAATATCCATTCGGAGAAAATGCACCAGACAGTTCCGTCCGGATACTGAAGGGCGTCGCGACCGCCACGTTGGGCGTGTCCAAACTGGCGGTCGACCGCGCCAATAACCTGTGGACCTTCTGCCCCTCAGGTTTGCTGAAAATCCATCCGGACCGGAGAAGTGTCGAGCTCTACAACGAGCTGGACGGCCTTCAATGGCTGGATGAAGAACTGAAGGTGCCCGCTGTTAACCAGATCGAGGCACTTTCCACCGGCGAGATAATCGTTGGCTTCCGCAAGGGCATGAGCATCTTCGATCCGTCGAAACTGCGCATCAGTCAGGAACGCCCGCAACCCTATCTGACCGGATTTCATGTGTACAACAATCCCTGGCAATCGGATTCCAGTCTGTTCGTGACCCGGCGGATCCACCTGAAGTATTGGGAAAACTACTTTTCCTTCGATTTTTCCTCCATCGGCTTTACCAACCCGGATCACCACCAGTACCAGTACAAACTGCAAGGCGTGGACGAAAACTGGGTAAATGCCGGAACGCGGTCCTATGCGGCCTATACCAATATCGACGGTGGCGATTACATTTTCATGATACGGGCGGCAAACCGGGACGGCGTCTGGAACGAGGAGCCGTTGAAGATTGACCTGTCTATCGCTATCCCCTGGTGGAACCGTCTTTGGTTCAGGGGAGGTGTGTTCCTGTTCCTGTTAGCCGGAGTATATGCCTTTTACCGCTACCGGCTGGCCCAGGTCAGAAGGGTTGAACGGCTGAAGGCTGACTTTGAGAACAAACTGGCCGGCGTTGAGCTCGCTGCACTGCGGTCGCAAATGAACCCCCACTTTCTGTTTAACTGCCTGAATTCCATTGAAAGCTACATCATCAAGAATGAAACCACCAAAGCGTCCGAATACCTCAATGATTTTTCGCGGCTGATCCGGCTTATTTTACAGAACTCCCGGTCCAACTATGTACCGATCAACGATGAACTGGAAGCGCTTAAGCTGTATATGGACATGGAGAATCTCCGACTGGGACAACGGTTTGACTACAAGGTCAGCATTGATGAAGACCTGGACCTCTACAGCACCGAGATCCCGCCCATGCTTCTGCAACCCTATGTGGAAAACGCGATCTGGCATGGCCTGATGCATAAGGAGGAAAAAGGGACCATTCTGATCGAACTGAAAAAAGTCGGCGACTTTCTGCTCTGTGCCATAGAGGATAATGGTGTCGGCCGTAAAAGGTCTGCGGAGCTCAAGTCCAGGAGTCGTAAAAAAACATCTATGGGGATGAACATCACCCAGGAACGGATCAATATCATCAACAAAGCCTATGATACCGAGACATCCGTTCGCATAATTGACCTGGTTTCGCCCGGAGGAGCGGCACAGGGCACTCGTGTAGAGTTGAGGATAAAAATTGATTAAAGCCGGACATCCTGACCGGAAAGCATATTCCGGATCTCAACCGCTTCCGAAAAGCAAACTGGTCGCCTGTTAGTATTCAAATGCGGTTGTCTCATAAGCAAAACCCAAACTCCGCGTCCTGGCGCCCAGGCGATGCGTTGGACTGATCAACAGTGGGTTATTTGATCAACAGACTTTTCTGCAGTATATGCGCATATCCGCAAAAATGATCCACGCAAAGGACACCGATCTTCCATGCGTTTTTACACCTTTGGTTAAATTTCTCTGACACATGAAAAAAACGATACTGTCATTTCTGCTCGCCTGCTTCCTCGCCGGCGGTGTTTCTGCCCAGTTAACCCACCTGATCTTTCATGCAGAACTGGTCGGGTCGGAGCAAATACCTGCAGTAACTACCGATGCCCGCGGACTGATCACCCTGATGTACAGCCCCGACCGATCGAAAGTGACGGTGACCGGCTTGCTGGTCGGGATGGAAGGAGATGTGAATGGCATTACCCTGCACCTCGGCAAAACCGGCGAGGTCGGTGCGGCCATCGTCGATCTCATGCCGGTCCTGCATGGCCCGCGGTTGTACGGCGAAGTGACCGTGCCGCCTGCGCTGCTGCAAAACCTGTTGCCGGACCAGGCCTATGCCAGTGTCAGCACGACCGTCCATCCGGGTGGTGAAATACGCGGACAGTTTATCTGCGAAACGGATCTCGAATACCCGAATATCCTGCGAGGGTCTGATGTAGTGCCGGCCAGCGGTTCGAGCGCCTTCGGTTTTGGTGGCCTGCATTTCCCGACCGGCTCCGATGACCTGGTGTATGTTTACCTGGTAGACGGGCTGAGCGGCCCGATCACCGAGGCGGGGTTGTACTTGGGCAATCCCGGAGAAAACGGTACGCTGGTTTATTCGTTTACCGGCTTTTACCAGAATCTGATCCAGGATGTCGCATCCCTGGATGATCTGCCTGCCAGCTTTTTACGCGATGCCCGGGAAGGTAAATACTATGTATTGGTAAAAACGGCCAATTTCCCGGATGGGGAGGTTCGGGGACAGGTTGGATTTATGGGGTATTTCACTGCTTTCTCGCCTGTAAACCCCAGTCAGGCGGTGCCACCCACCACCTCCACGGGATTCGGATTCAGCCACAACAAACTCAACCCAACTCTCGACAGTCTGACTTCCACGGTATACATCAGCACCATAACCCCTACTGCTGTGGAACTCCGGATGGGCGACCCGGGGACAACCGGGGTGGTACTGGATACACTCGAGCCTGCCGGTCAGCCGGGTTTGTACCGAAAAACTTATCCTCTGGATTCCGACCGTATGACGGCGTTTATAGAAGGGCGCTTGTATTTGAATGTGCCGACGGCCACCAAGCCAGATGGCGAAATTCGCGGGCAACTTCGAAACAGCCTGCGAAAAGGGTATGCCTTCGACCTGTGCGCCGATCAGGTGGTGCCGCCGACGGCCAGTAACGGTATCGGCGTGGCCGTGGCTTCCGTGGATAAGGCGGATTGTTACCTGCACTACAAGGTTCTGTATGACCGGATAGGCAGCAACCTCCTCGACGCGTATGTTTGCCAGGCAAACACCGGAATGAACGGCGACACCTTGTACCCTATGCCAGCCATGAAACCGCTGATTGCCGGTGAAAATGCCATTGCGGCAGGGCATGGTGTAGCCATTGAACTGGAAGAAATGTATATGATCCTGCGCACGGCAGATTATCCGGATGGTGAAATTCGCGGGCAAATTCGCCGCGGCTTCTCCTGCCCGGATGTTTCAGGGGTGGAAAACATTCGGCAAATCCGCGATATCACCGTATCGCCGGTGCCGTTTACCGACTATCTGACCGTCCGGTTCACCAGCGACCGCAGTGTTCAGGGGCGTCTGATCCTGTACGATATGTTGGGAGCGCCGGCAGTGGTTCAAATGGTAGACATTATCGGAGGCGATCAAACTCTCCACATGCCGACTATTGGATTGATACCCGGTGTGTATACGTTGAGCCTGGAGTTTCCCGGCGAGCAACGTAGTATGTTTTTAAAGAAGTTAGTCCGGCGGTAGTGGACAACCAAACTATTCCGCCGACATCCGGTTCGCAGCCGGAAAAATAGGGTATTTACCTACACTATTGAACCGAAAAAACAGATGGATCGCGTACCTGTTGTTTTGCTTATCGCATTCTTGTTGGCTGTATCCGGATGCAAACCGGATACCGGTGGAAAGCATTTGTTCATCCTCTCCGGGCAATCCAATATGGTGGGGTTGGATCACCAGGCATTTTTTAACCCCCGGGTGGAACAGGCATTCGGCCGGGATAAGGTGATCGTCGTCAAAGACGCAAAAGGAGGACAGCCAATACGCCGGTGGTTTAAGGATTGGGAGTCTCCGCTGACAGATACCGCAGCGGTTCGGGGCGATTTATATGACTCGCTCATGCATAAAGTCTATGCGCAGATAAAGGATCAAAAGATCAGGACAGTAACTTTCGTCTGGATGCAGGGCGAACGCGACGCACGATTGGGATTGGGGGCGGTTTATGAAGCTAGCCTGTTGGGACTGTACGATCAATTGAGTAAAGATCTGAACCGGACAGATGTGCATTTCGTTATCGGGCGCCTCAGTGATTTTGACCTGCCGAATGAAAAATACCCGCACTGGACTATGGTCCGGGAAGCACAGGTAAGGGTTGGGGAAGCACGTCCCGGGTTTGCCTGGGTCAATACCGATGACCTGAATGATGGCCTCAACGAAAAGGGCACCCCGATCAAGAATGATTTGCATATGTCCGGTGCAGGATATGAGGAGTTGGGGAAGCGGTTCGCCGAGCGGGCAATTCAGCTTATTCGACAGCAGGAGTGACCAAATGCACTTTTCTTTTTTCGGATGATACGCATCAATAGCCGCGAAAAGCTATCGGGTTTTGGCCAGGCATGGGTGTTTTCGTCAGGCGCAGCAGTACAATTTCTGCTTCATGTGAAACGATTGATGCACCTGCTCCAGGAGAACTGCCCGGCGATGTGTTTTATCCTGTAAAAAACGTGCAGTGGACAGGTGGCGAACAGGATAAAAGAAATCCGTTTAAAATACACCTGGACAACGT
>SBHD01000304.1 GCA_006226345.1 Bacteroidota bacterium
CAAACCATCAAACCATCAAACCATCAAACCATCTAACCATCAAACCATCCATGCAATTACTGTTAAAGAACGTTCGTATCTGCACCGATTCGGAAGTGACGGCTCCCCAGGACCTGCGCATCAGTGACGGCATTATCCGGGCTATCGGCAGGAACCTGCCCATGGAATCGGGGGTGAAGGAATTGCGCTTCGATGGGGAGGTCTGCGTATCACCGGGATGGTTGGATGTCGGCACACAAACCTGTGACCCCGGCCTCGAGCACCGGGAAGACTTGCAGACCGTTGCCGCCGCCGCTGCTGCCGGTGGATTTACCGGTCTCGCCACTGCGCCTAACACACTACCTGCGGTGGACAACAAGTCCGGCATTGTCTATATTCAGAATAAAACGGCCGGTCTGCCGGTCTCATTTTACCCCATTGGCGCCCTGTCGGTCGGAACGGATGGGAAAGACCTCGCCGAGTTGTTTGACATGTACACCGCCGGTGCCCTGGCTTTTTCGGATGGCAACCACCCGGTACAGGATGCAGGCCTGCTGTTGCGGGCGCTGCAGTATGTACGCGCTTTTGACGGGCTGATCCTGCACCAGCCGCACCACCAGAGTATTGCGGCCGGCGGACAAATGCACGAAGGCGTCGTCAGTACCCGACTTGGCCTCCGGGGCATTCCGGCACTGTCGGAGGAGGTCACGATCCAACGCGACCTGAGTTTGCTCGAATATGCCGAAAGCCGGCTGCACCTGCACCTGATCTCGACCCGGAAGGGCGTGGAGATGGTCCGGGCCGCCAAAGCCGCCGGCTTGCCGGTGACGGCTTCCGTGGCACTGGCCAACCTCTGTTTCACCGATGACAAACTGTCGACATTCGACTCCAACTGGAAAGTCATGCCTCCCCTGCGCGATGCGCAACACCGGGACGCCCTGCTGGAAGGGGTGCTGGACGGCACCATCGACTTTATCTGCACCAACCATACCCCCTGGGATACGGAGGCCAAAAACCTGGAATTTCCCTTTGCCCGGTTTGGCATGATCGGCCTGGAAACGGCCTTCGCGCTTTGCCGCACCTACCTGCAGGACCACCTTTCGCTGCCGCAACTGGTGCGCCTCTGGGCTGTTCACCCCCGGCAGGTGCTGGGCCTGCCCGTACCGGAGATCAAAACCGGGGCGCCGGCCAATTTCGCCGTTTTTGCTCCCGATCAGGAATGGACGCTTTCTGCCCAGGACCTCCGCTCCAAATCGTACAACACGCCTTTTATCGGGGAAAAACTCCGGGGAAAAGTGCTGGGGGTGGTGCACAACGGGAAGGTGACACTGTAGCACAAAATCAATTTTGAAGTTAAAAGTGGTTCGGTAAATCCTCCGTAAAGGAGCCTGTATTTTCATGGTCCGGGTCCAGGTCATCCGGAAACCGATACTGCAAGCGGCAGCGCCGCGTAATATTTGTAGAACGCACGACAACGACTATGGAGAGGTGCAGCGCAGCGGCAATGAATTTCGGTGCGCTGCACCTCCACACAACTTGTGGTGCTGATGCTACAAATATTACGCGGCGCTGCCGCTGACAGGATGAGGGCCATTTCGACTATTCAAGCAACCAGGCACCCGAGACTTCGGGTTGCAGCATCTGCTCCGACTCAAACCTGATGGTGTGACCTAAATCATAGCGTCCGTCCAAACACCACCCTTCCCCGGATATTCAACCCGGGCAGATAGCCACATTAACCATTCCTTAATTGTTTTTCCAAAATACAGTACCGTGCTTTGCGGTTTATTGATTGATCCGCCCGGTTTTCAAATTTTTGCACATGAAAAGATTTACACCCGCTTTTTTACTCCTCAGCCTTACGCTTGTTTTCTCCTCCTGTGACACCCTGCAGCAAATTGCCACCGAAGCCCTGAACGAACCTTCTCTGGCAGAGATCGGCCAGGGCCTGAAAGATGCACTGGGTAATGGCGTGGAAAAAGGCGTGAACGAACTTTCGGCTACCGACGGCTATTTTAAAAGTGCCTATAAGATCCTGCTTCCGGCAGAAGCCCGGAAGGTTACCGATAAACTCAAGGTCGTACCGGGGTTTACCAACCTGGAAAATGAACTGCTGGAAAAGATCAACCGGGGCGCCGAAGATGCCGCTAAAAGCGCCGGCCCCATCTTTGCCACTGCCATCCGGAGTATGACCTTCCAGGACGCTACCAACATCCTGATGGGCGCCGATAATGCCGCCACTGAATACCTGCACAAAACCACGTACAACCAGTTGTACGAAAAGTTCAACCCCAAGATCGTGGCTTCCCTGGACAAGATCGGCGCCAATGACCTCTGGACAAAAGCCGCTGATGCCTACAACAAGATCCCCCTGGTCACAAAAGTGAACAACGACCTCGGCGATTATGTTACTACCGAAGCCCTGAAAGGCCTTTTTTCCAAAATACAGGAAGAAGAAAAAAATATCCGGCGCAACCCGGTAGCCCGGACTACCACCCTGCTCAAAAAAGTATTTGCCAAGCAGGACAGCAACCGGAACTAATCGATCAACGCTGTTTGAAGACCGGACTTGTTTTTACATTCAACTAAACAACTATGAAAAAATTAACCTTCACCTTACTGATGGCCCTCTTTGCACTGGCCACCGCACATGCCCAGATCCTGAAAAACCTGAAGAAGAGCGCCGAAGACATCCTCGGCGGTGGCACTGAACTCAGCACGACCGAGATCGGCCAGGGCCTGAAAGACGCCCTGTCCAAAGGGGTGGAAAAAGGCGTGAACGAACTTTCGGCTACCGACGGCTACTTTAAAAACGCGCTGTACAAGATCCTGCTCCCGGAAGAAGCCCAGAAAGTGGTCAGCAAACTCAAAGCGGTCCCAGGCTTTTCCAACCTGGAAGCCGACCTGATTGAAAAAATGAACCGCGGCGCCGAAAATGCGGCTAAAGAAGCCGGCCCCATCTTCGCCAGCGCGATCAAGAGCATGACTATCCAGGATGCCATGGATATCCTGATGGGCGCCGACAACTCGGCAACCGTCTACCTGCAGAAGACCACCCAACAGCAGTTGTACGAAAAATTCAACCCGGTCATTGTAAACGCCCTCGATGAGATCGGCGCCAACGACCTGTGGCGAAATGCCACAACCGCCTACAACAAGATCCCGCTGGTGACCAAGGTCAATACCGATCTGGATGACCACGTGACCAACAAGGCCCTTGACGGCATGTTCGGCAAGATCCAGGAAAAGGAAAAAGATATCCGCCGTAACCCGGTTTCCCGGACCTCCGACCTGCTTAAAAAGGTATTTGCCAAGCAGGACAGCAACCGGCAGTAGGCAATACTGTTTCGGCTTTGGCACTTCAAAACCGTTTTTTTGAATGCCGAATAACTAACAAGGAATTTCCAATATCCAAATGGTCCACCATTCCTGGAAGGTGTACTCCTTCGAAATTGGAAATTCCCTGTTGGTTATTTGTTATTCCACTTTCAGCCGCTTCACCTCTCCTTCCGGCGTCAGCCAGAGGAACTCCTTTTTAACCACGGTATTTTCCTTGGGTTTGTATGGGTCCAGGGTATACCGGGCAACCAGGTTATAGGAAAACTGTACTGCCGGTTCCAGTATCTCCGGATTCAGTACGATATCATAGTCATTAGCCGGAATAGCATTATAAAACCGGCTGACCGGTTTATCTGCTTTGTTGATGATCGCGTTTTTGTCGCTCTGGTCGATCAGCTGGGTACTGAAGGCCTGGTAACTCTCGTACCGGTTGATCGGATACGCCACCCAGGCATTTTCGGCCGTACTCAGGTAAGCGGAATCCAGTTCGATGCCGATTTCCCGGTAGGTTGCCTCGATCTCATTCAGGTACGTGAACGCGGCATTCCGTAGTTCTTTATATACTTTGTTGGGGTCATTGATAAAGTAGTCGACCTTGATGATGTCATAGATCTCCTGTTTGGCGGCAGCCGTCACAATGTCGTCGAGCAAACCCGGCGTGGTATATCGGATATGAACGGTTTTTTGCAATTCAAAACCCTTGGGTATCTCCGTGTAGGTTTTGGGCGAGAACAGTTTTTTGTTCACATCGTACTCGTAGCGGGGCAGGAAGTTGACCATGTCGACATAAATATCCGTTTTAGGGATACCGAGTGTCAGCAGATCAGCCAGGAACCCGTCTAACCGGCTGTTGAGCAGGCTATTGGTTTCTTCAGCGGTCTTCCCCAGTTGCATTACGCTGAAAATAGCGGTGTAGGAATCGGCACGCTGGTTGGACAGGGCATTGATACCGATTTCCAATACATTGTCATCGCGCAGGATGGCGTTTCGCGGGAGTGCCCGGAACTGCGCGTCCGGGATCACATTCTGGTACTGTTGCTCATTTTGCTTACCGTAATTGCCCATCACCTGGGCGGACAATGGCGCTGCGAAAAGGAACAAGGAAAAAATCAGTAGGAGGTTTAGTTGTTTCATGATCGTATGGATTTAACTAGGAGTGTAACGCAGAAAAACACCCCGAACGTGTTTGTACACGGACTTGTTTGATTTTTCAGGTCCGGAAAATTTGTGTGTAACATTTGTGTGAAAAACAAACTAAAGATACCTCCCCGGATCTCTTAGAAAACGAAATGCCCTGTCGCAGTGCCGACAAGTTGTTTAATAACTGATCTAAAAAGCCCGATGCATTTTAAACAGGATTGTCCCCTTTCGCGTTTACTCCCTGACACCTGCCTACCGACCTCTTTTTTCAATTGCACAAGCTTATAAACCAACATGGCTGATCTCTTGCTAAACGGCCACCGGCACGCAGCCTTTCAGGACAGCGACGAAACCGGTGACTTCCATCTTACCTCGTCTACCGATACGCCCATGCACAACCGGGCCTTTGAACGGAGCGATTCTGAGAAGATCGCGCGCATCACTGACCATTTTGCCGAAATCATGGATATCCTCGGTCTTGATCTGACCGACGACAGCCTGCGCGGCACACCCGGGCGAGTGGCTAAAATGTATGTCCAGGAAATTTTTCGCGGGCTTAACCCGGCCAACAAGCCGGCAGCCACCACGTTCGACAACAAGTACCAGTATCGCCGGCTGGTCATTGAGCGCAACATTCCGTTGCAAAGCACCTGCGAACATCACTTCCAGCCGATCTTCGGGGTAGCGCATGTCGCCTATATACCCAATGGCAAGGTGATCGGCCTTTCCAAACTCAACCGGATCGTGGACTACTATGCCCGGCGTCCGCAGGTACAGGAACGGCTGACCGTGCAGATCGTGGAAGAACTTAAAAACCTCCTGCATACTGAGGATGTAGCCGTATACATCGATGCCAAACACATGTGCGTACAGGCCCGCGGTGTAGAACACCATGGTGCCAGTACGATCACAGCAGAATACGCCGGAAAATTCCTGAATGAAACAACCAAACAGGAGTTCCTGATGGCCATTAATTCCAGGATGCCGGATTAACACCTTGCCTTCCAGGCTACGCACCAAAAAACGAAACCGCCCGAACGCAAATGTCAGCGCCGGGCGGTTTTCTGTATATGTAAAAGGAACAAGTTTTTATTTAGCCGCTTTAAAACGTTTAGCCACTTCATCCCAGTTCACCACATTCCACCAAGCCGAAACATAATCGGGTCGGCGGTTCTGGTAGTGCAGATAATAGGCATGCTCCCAAACATCCAGGCCGAGGATCGGATGACCGGGCTTTTCAGCGATGTCCATCAAAGGGTTGTCCTGGTTGGGCGTGCTTGTAATGAACAGGCCGCCATCTTCACCGACACAAAGCCAGGCCCAGCCGGAACCGAAGCGGCTGCCGGCAGCAGCGGAAAATTCACTTTTAAAGGTATCAAAAGAACCGAATGCCTTGTCAATGGCTGCACCAAGATCGCCGCCGGGCGTACCACCGGCATTGGGCGCCATCACGCTCCAGAAAAGCGAGTGGTTCCAGTGACCGCCTCCGTTATTGCGCACGGCCACAGACAGCTTAGAGACATTAGCCAGGAGTTCTTCCAGGCTCTTGCCTTCCATTTCTGTGCCTTGTACGGCATTATTCAGATTATTGACATAACCGGCATGGTGCTTTCCGTGGTGGATTTCCATGGTCCGGGAGTCGATATGCGGCTCAAGGGCGGTTGGGGCATAGGGTAAATCAGGAAGTGTAAATGCCATATTTGGAAATTGGATAGAATATAATTGAAAAAGTAAAAAACAGTGTACGATACTGTTATTGATAACAGCTTCGAAGGTAAGAAGTTCAGCCAATTCAACTGGAATTTACCAGCAGCCGCCAAAAAAGATCAGCGCCCGGTGTTCTCCTTCGAACGCCGGGCGCATGATACGGAAGAATAGTGTTTGTTCGCCTGCATCGCTTGGGATTATATGTTTGTGCTGCTCAGTAAAGCGATGCTGTGCAGTAGGGTGTGAACGTTACGGCATGGGATACCGTGCGGAATAGTGTTTTTGGGTTCCTTTCCAAAAATTGGACAAGGAGGCGTGTTTAGGGTTTTTGAGGGAGGTTGATACTATACACAAGGGGGAAGGGCAAATATATTGTAATGCGGTTTTTGTGATGCCCACTGCAAATGTAGGGGCATATATGTTGCGAGGGTATCCGTGGAAGCACCCGATTTTTATTCAGGGTTTTCCCTTAGTTTAGCGGAACGGTCACCATGGTACTGGTACCCTGGCCGGCTGCAGACTGGATATTGATATCGCCTTTGATAAATTGCACGCGCTGGCTGAGGTTCCCGGTGCCCATGCCTTTTTTGACCGTTTCGGGGTCATAACCGACGCCGTTGTCCTCGACCAGAAGGGCCAACTCGCCATCGGTGCGGGTGAGTTGTACGAGGATCTCGGTCGCCCTGGCATGTTTCAGGCTGTTCTGCAGGAGCTCCTGGATAATACGGTAGCAGTTGAGGGCGACGGTGTGATCGATATCGGTGAAGGATCCGAAATGCTGAAAGTCGATCACCGGAACGCCTTCCCCGCGCACCCTGGTGGTCAGGTCGCGCACCGCCTTCATCAATCCGAACTGATGTAACGAGCCTGGCTGGAGGTTTTGAGATATTTGCCGGGTTTCAGTGATGGTATCATCGAGCAGGTCCTTGATCTTGCCGAACTCTTCGTTTTTATCTAACTCGGGAATCTTGCCCGACAGGTTATCCAGGCGCATTTTGGTCACCGCCAGGAGGCCGCCCAGGCTGTCGTGCAGATCGTGCGCTACCCGGCGACGCTCGCTTTCCTGCCCTTCGAGCATACTCTGCATGGACTCGATGCGCAGGGCGTCTTCCAGTTGCTGGATCGTTTGCAGGTTGATTTTTTCATTCTGCTCGGCGATCACCCGGTTGGTATACAGGCGATGCCGGTAGTCGCGCACAATAAAGAACATGGCCAGGATGATCGCCCCGAAGAAAAGCAGGATAGCATAGAAAAAATTCCGCTGTTCCTTTTGTGCCGCCTCAATGGCAGCGATTTCCTTGCTCATAACGGCCATTTCACGGCTGCGTTCCTTTTCACTGAACTGGATGGCCAGGCGGTGCGAGATAGCCAGGCGGTCGCGGTTGAGCAGGGTATCACCCAGTTCGATATACCGTCGGGCGTATTCCAGGGCCTGCGACAGGCTGTCCATCTCAGAATAGATTGAGGAAAGGTGCCGGTAAACATCCCGGCGGATCGGATCATAGGCGGTTGTAGCAGAACGTTCCGCCCGGCGCAGAAAACGCAGCGCCATCTGTTTATCATTCTGCTGTACATACAACAGGCCAATGTTATACTCGGCCCAGTTTACAAATTCCTGCCGGCGGCTTTGTTGCGCCAGTTCCAGCACGCGGAACGCAAAAGAGATCGCATTCCGGTATTCCTGGCTCGCCTGCAGTTGCACCACCTCATCCATGAATACATTGATCAGGAGCAGGGTATCTTTCAAGAGCCGGCCTTTATCCCGAAATGCCTTTTTCATGACCTGGGCCTGCGCGGTGTCACCCTGCATCTGGTATACCCGCGCCATTTGGGCCAGCACCAGTATTTCCAGGCGATTGTTACCTGTTTTCCGGAAATAATCGAGCGCCTCCTGCTGCATTTTGAGCGCTTCATCTGCTTTACCGCGTTCCGAAAGGCGGGTGGCCAGTTCGGCCCGGGCCCGCTGATAGGCTACGGTGTCTTTGGTTTTGGCAAAAAGATCGACACTGCGCGCCAGATACTGAAAGGCCGAATCACGGTTGGCAGTCTCGTTTTCCCGGTAGATCGCCCACAGATACCAGCCCAAAGCCTGTTTGCGGACATCCCGCTTGGCAATCCCTTCCCCCAGCAAATCCTGTATCTCGGTAAACTTGAGCCGGTCTTCAAACCCTTCCTGGGCCGGGAGTACCAACGGGGTAACCAGCAAAATGAATGCTATGCCGATGCGACAGGCAAGCGCAACGTGTAATCGGTTTATACTGCTCAATCGTTTAATATCTTCCATTGCAGGGCAGCCTTCACCAACCCGGCTGTATTGCGGGCACCCAGTTTGGCCAGCAGGGCCGCACGGTGGCTCTCCACCGTCTTCTCCGACAGGAAAAGGTGCTTGGCAATCTCCTGTGTGGTTTGCTCGTCCATGATCAGTTTCAACACTTCTTTCTCCCGGCGGCTGATCTTGGGTGGTTCTTTGGCGACACCAGCCTTGCGCTCCCGCATCAGGCTTTGCATCATCGTATCGGTTACTTCCTGGGTAAAGTAGGTCTTCCCTTCCGCCAGGGCCCGGATCGCCGTACAGAGCTCAACTTTCCCGGTGTTTTTCAGCACATACCCCTGTGCACCCAGACTTAGCATGGCACTGATGTAACTTTCATCATTGTGCATAGACAGCGCAAGTATCTTCACATCCGGTGTATCGGTACGGAGTTTTTTACAGACATCCAGGCCAGACTGGTCCGGCAGGTTGATATCCAGGAGTAGTACATCCGGTAAAAGTCGTGGCACCTCTTTTATGGTATCCGCAGCATTGCGGGCCCGGCCGCAGATCTCAAAATCCGGTTCATCGGCCAGCATACTCTCCAGGCCTTCGGCAAACATGACGTGATCGTCGGCAATAAATATTCGTATCACAGCAGCATTTTAGGTATTCACTATCTGGAATAATTTCAAACCAACGTCAAATTTCGGATTTTCCGTACATACTAAGGCCACATCATCCTAATTTTGCCCCGCCGGAATACGGAATCGGGCATGATCCTGGTTTTTCTTGCTGTACAAGAGTCATACCGAAACACCGTATCCGGGTCTTATACGCTCACATTTCCCATTCAATTACCCGATATGAACTACCGCATAGAAAAAGATACCATCGGCAAGGTTGAAGTGCCTGCAGACGTGTACTGGGGTGCTCAAACCCAGCGATCCACCCAAAACTTTGTGATCGCCAAGGACACCAACCGCATGCCCATCGAGATCATCCGTGCATTTGCCTACCTGAAAAAAGCGGCTGCACTAACCAACCTCGATGCCGGCGTCCTGAACCAGGAAAAATGCGACCTGATCTCCCGGGTGTGTGATGAGATCCTGGCCGGCCAGCTCGACGATCAGTTTCCCCTGGTGGTCTGGCAAACCGGTTCCGGTACCCAGAGCAATATGAATGTCAATGAGGTGGTTGCCTACCGTGCACACGTCCTGCATGGCGGCCAACTGACCGACGAAAAAAAGTTTATCCACCCGAACGACGACGTCAACAAATCGCAGTCTTCCAACGACACGTTCCCGACGGCCATGCACATCGCTGCCTATAAAATGCTGGTGGAGGAGACCATACCGGGTGTAGAGAAACTGCGGGATACGCTCCGGAGCAAATCCGAAGCCTTTATGGATGTGGTTAAGATCGGCCGCACGCACTTCATGGATGCTACTCCGCTCACACTCGGGCAGGAGTTTTCCGGCTACGTTTCGCAGCTCGACCACGGCCTGAAAGCCATGCGCAACACGCTGAGCCACCTCAGCGAACTTGCTCTGGGTGGCACAGCCGTCGGCACCGGGATCAATACGCCGCCCAATTATTCGGAAAATGTTGCAAAGCATATTGCCCAACTGACCGGACTGCCTTTTATTACCGCACCAAACAAATTTGAAGCGCTGGCAGCCCACGACGCCATCGTGGAGGCGCACGGCGCCCTGAAAACAGTGGCCGTCAGCCTGATGAAGATCGCCAATGACATCCGCATGCTGTCTTCCGGCCCGCGCTCGGGAATTGGCGAGATCAGCATCCCGTCCAACGAGCCGGGTTCGTCCATTATGCCGGGCAAGGTCAATCCCACCCAATGCGAAGCCCTGACCATGGTGGCCGCCCAGGTTTTAGGCAACGATGTAGCGATCAATATCGGCGGCGCAACCGGCCATTTTGAACTCAATGTGTTCAAACCGATGATGATCTACAACTTCCTGCATTCGGCCCGGCTGATCGGTGATGCCTGCGTATCCTTTAACGACAATTGTGCCGTCGGGATCGAACCGTTGCATGCCAACATTAAAAAACACGTAGACAACTCGCTCATGCTGGTTACGGCACTCAACACAAAGATCGGGTACTACAAGGCCGCCGAGATCGCTCAAAAGGCGCACCAGGAAGGTACAACGCTAAAAGAGGCGGCGCTTGCCCTCGGCTACCTCACCGCTGAGGAGTTCGATGAGTGGGTGCGGCCGGAGAATATGGTGGGACGGTAAGGCAATGATGAGTTATGAATGATGAATGATGAATGGGTTCACCCTTTGTACAGGGTGAACCCATTCGTTCTCTATTAAGCCTTATTAGAAGACAGAGACAACCTGGTCCCAATAGCAAATGGGTTCACCTCCCCGGACAAGGTGAACCCATTCATCATTCATCATTCATCATTCTGCATTACCAACCTGGTACAATATTCAGCCCCAGCACCCAGTTGCGCCGGTCGGAAGGCACAGAAAGCGGGAGGGCATAATAGGGCTCCAGGATCAGGGCGCCGAATACATTGACCCGCAGGGAAATACCAGCCGACAACATCGGCTTGTGCTGGATCGGTGCAAACGGATCGGTCTCATCCTGCTTTTTCAGGTCTTCATTGATGAACCAGCCCAGACCGGCATCGAAAAAGAGGTTGAGGTCGGTCAGCAGGATATTGGTCGGGATAAGCGCCAGCCGCTTCGGACCGGTAAAGGGAAGACGGATCTCAACATTCCCCACCAATATTTTACTGCCTTGCATCTGTCCGATCAGCTCCGGCGCATCTTCGTACAACACCTTGTTGGTATACCCCCGCACAAAGAACGGCTGTGCCGCAAACAGCGGATATACTTCGTCGGTACTGTTCGAATTCCCGCCTAACCGGGAGTAACTCAAACCCCGGACGGCCAGCGTGAACGGTTGCATCCGGAAATACTTCCGGCCATCCAGTAACAGAGCCGTGAACTGATAGGCACCAAAGTATCGTTCTGCCGAGATCCGGTACCGCCAGCCAGCCAGCGGTGCGGTCAGACCGAAATAGGAATTATCCCCCACATAAGCAGCGGTTACACTACCCAGGTTAAGGCTGCCACCCGCAGGCAGGCGTTCGCGTTCCTGACCGTAATATAAGCCGCTCACGTCGTAATAGTACAGGTAGCGATCGATCCGCTGGTGGTAGTATTCAAACGATGCGCCTACTTCGAAGCGCTTGGTCACAGACAGGGGGAAGAAAGCAAAAGTCCCGATACGCTCCTGGAACAGCCGCTGGATGATCAGCTCGTCTCGGTAGCCAAAGTACCTCAGATCGCCATTCAAAGAGAATACGGAATCCGCTGTAAAGTCCGGCAAATACCCCCCGGTGCGAAACGGAATATGCGAAAGGTTGAAGCCCCAGTTGATGCGGTTCTTCTGGTTCAGGTAAGAAAACATGCCGGCAGCATCTGAGATCTCACCGTTCAGCGCCAGACCAGCATAGAGCTGGTTATTCCCCAGAATATCATCGAACAGCATATCGACACCGCCAGCCATTCCTGTGGTACTGTTGAAGCTGCTGTTGCCCGTGGCTACACCAACCCCCGCACTACCACCGATATACGACATCGTAAACTTGGGTTTGTATTTCTGCGGCGTCAGGGTAGTAGTAGCTGATACCTCCCGGATCGTATTGTCCATCAGCCGCAGGTTGGTATTGACCATATCGCGCTGCCGCGGATCGAAAGGCGGCAGGCTTGCCGGCACCATATCCACACTGGACGGATCGACCGGCTTGCGTTCGAAATTCTCGGCCTTACCCTGGTGTATCTCATATTTACCGTCGGCATAATAGGTATACAGGATTCGGTCGCGGTTACCGGTCGAAACCGCGATTGCCGGAGCATACGGTGTGATCCCGCTGATCCCGGTTTCCAGGCTTGTGGCCTGATACAGTTTATTTTCCTTCCGGTCAAGGAAGTACATATTGCGGAAACCATCCCGGTTGCTCAGAAAATACAGGTTCCCGTCGGCATCGAACTGCGGGTTCATATTATCCGCAGAAGGGAAAAAGTCCAGCGCCTCAACTGCTCCGGAGGCCATATCCATGATGGCAAGGTTCATATTCCAGGCGCCATTGGAACGGCCGCGTTCCAGGCTGCGCGCATCGGTGCTGTATACCAGCAAATTACCGTCGCCGCTCCAGGACGGCAGGATCTCCGATGCCTTGTCATTGGTCAATTGACGGACTTTTTTGGTGCGCAGATCGTAAGCGTACAGATCGGTCTGGCCGTTGACCAGACCGCTGACGACGATCGTTTTCCCGTCCGGACTCCAGGCCGGGTTGTTAAACTCCGGTACGCCGGGAATCGTGATCCGTTGCAGCGTCTTGCCTTTGAACACATCTTTGATCACCAGTGCGCTCCGCCCTTTTTCATATACATCAAATGCAAATTTTTTGCCATCGGGGGCCCAGGTGCCGGCGCTTTCGATGAAGTCGAACTGGTCGATGTGGCCGTCCTGTGCCGAGGATGCGACTTTCCGGATCACCTTTCCGGTGCGGGCATCGGCCAGGTACAGATCGAGCGTGAACAGGTTTTTTTCGGACAGGAAGATCAGGTATCGCCCGTTGGGACTGATCGCCGGGCTGATATTCATGGAACCAAAATTCTCATCCGACAGGATTCGGCGACCGGGCAGATCTTCTTTTTTATCCTTTTTCTTGTCCACTTTGGTAACCCACCGGCCGTAGTGGTTTTTTAGAGTGGTCGTCCAGGCACTGGCCAGGGAGTCCGGTGTGGTGGAAAGCGTCAGGCGGATAGCCGGATCCAGCCCATATTTGGCAGTATTGATAAAGAGCGGGCGGATCACCTCGTCTCCGTACACACCGGTAACAAATGCCCAGAAGGACTGTCCCCAACGGTATGGAAAATAGCGACCACTGCTCAGGTCCTGCAGATTTTTAGGCAGGGCATCGTATTTGACGGCATCGCGCATCCACATGGCCGTATGGGCATCGATCCGGCCGACCGACAGGTATTCCGCCAATCCTTCCACCATCCAGAGCGGGAGCTGGCCCATATTCTGCAGGCTGGTGGAATCACCGGAAAGGATCATGTGGTACTGGAAGGCGTGCACCAGTTCGTGCCCGAGTACGTGATGGGTCTGCTGGTTGGTCATGGCCACCGGAAAGATCACCCGGTTGCGCAGGCCCTCCGTCACACCGCCGGTACCAACGCTGACACTACCGCCGATCACATTGGTCTGCTGAAAACCGGCGTGGTTGCTGTAGATCAGCATGGGGTTTTTCTCGGTAAAGGTATCCTGCAATACAGCCTGGTGCATCTTGTACCAGAGTTCGGCAGCATCGGCCAGTTCCTTAAGTTTATCCGGATTATCCAGATATTCGTAGATCTCGAAGTGTTCGGAATTACTGACCTTAAAGTCCAGACTCTGATACCGCGGCTTATTACGCCCGAAATATTGAGCGGATAGCGGGCTTACAGAAAGCAGGAACAGGGATATGGTCAAAAACACAATGTGTCGCATAGCTGTTCTGATTGGGTTAACTGATCTAAAATTCGGGCTAGGTTTTTCTGGTATATTGGTTCGGGCCAGTATAAACTTTTTGCAGGAAGTATGTGCAAAAACAGTTCTGAACAACATACCGCACCCCTGAAAACAAAAAACTCAAACTACCTTAAAGACTAAACAAATATAACCGTGAAAAATATTTGCAGGAAATGTTAGGGCGGCGTTAAAACCGTCTTAAACGTCCTGTGTTAGCAATTTGCACCACCTGTTTTTCAGGTCATCACAAGGCATGGTAGATTTCCGGCCTCCTGCTGCCGGGATCTGCCATTCATCCAGTATATTAAACATGTCAGTGGTTCGCTGGTTCGTACAATTTTCCTGGATTGGTTTCTGCTCTGTGGCCATGCTTTGGCAAACATGGCTGTTGCAGGACATCCCCCAACCTTCTGGCTGGCTGACCGGTTTTGTTTTCGGTTCTACTATTTTTGGCTACAATTTTATCGCCTCCAAAGCACGGCGGTATGCAGCCTATTTCATAGGCCTGCTAAGTGCCGTTTGTTTTTTGGAACTGGACCTGGCCCGGCAGCTGACAGTCGTACTTCCGGGACTGGTCTGGATCCTCTATTACGACCGATACCACCCGGGCCAGGGTACCGGCCTGCGGGATTATCCCATGCTCAAACCGGTTGCTATTGCCCTTGCCTGGGCCTGGGTCACGGTCTGGCTTCCAACCCCTCCTGCACAATGGACTGCTGTTTTTGTGCTCAGCGTTGGGCAAGCCGCCTTTATTTTTGTGCTGGCCCTGGCGTATGACCTCTGCGACCAGCCCTATGACCTCCGGCATGGTCTGACCACTCTGGTGATGCAACTCGGCCCGCGTAATTCGATCCGGTTGGCAGATGCCGCACTGGTGCTGGCAACCGCAGCAGGTTGGTATTACGGACTGATTGGCCGGTACAGCTGGGTCACGGTACTTCTCCTGACCCTGTCGTACTGGCTTACCGCGTTCGCCATCCGCCGTATACCCAGGCAAACCGACTGGGAAGACTGGCGGAAGGCAGCTATCGACGGACTTATGGCACTGCAATTTATTCTGATCTGGCTCAGTATATCATAGCACCTTTGCACAAAACCTGACTCATGGACCAAAACAACATAACCAACAACACGCACCAACCATTCCTGTTCGCTGGAATCCTGCTGTCCGCTGTAGTCTATACCCTGACTGCCTGTGGTAACGATGGAAAGCGCGATATTTCCGCTTTTTATTTTCCGCTCGAAGAACTGGAAGACGGACGAGTATATGCCTATTCACCGGAAGCAGGCGACTCTGCGGATATGAGCTACTGGTATCTGTACAGCGATGAGCGGGATAGTGGTGATTTCCTGACCAGCACGCAATACGATCGCTACTTCGAGATCCGGCAGATCGTCCGGGAAAAGATCGTGTCCAGCGGTTCGCTGGCCCGAAACACCTACCTCTATGAGCTGGACACCGCTACCGGAAAATCGATCCCGGTCCGCACCACGCTCGAATCCAACAACCTTTTCCCTTTCCGGGTAACGGATTCCCTGGGCGTATTTCTGTACCGGATGCATTACACCCCGCCGGGTGATGACAGTACACGGATCTACCTCATCCGGAACCGGCGTTTTCTGGGCGACGGCCCGGATTTTGAGTTTAAAGGCACTCCCTATCCGACCATTCGCATGGGTATTCAGGAAGTGATCGGACACGACAGGGAGGGAAGTGCGGAATTCAAAGGACACGGGGAGGAATGGTATGCCAAAGGACTCGGACTGGTGTACTACTACAAGACCTACGGCCTGGAAAATCAGATACGGGTTGCCTACCGCCTAACGGATACTTTCCCAATGGTCGAACTGGAGCGCCGCGCCAGAACAAGATAAATGTAAAATGTAAAATTCAAGATGTAAAATGTAAAAGGGAGCATCGTGATAGAAGGGAGTATCGACTTCATGTATTTCAGACTTCTGCCCTCCAAAACCCTTTTACATTTTACATCTTGAATTTTACATTTTACATTTTCACGATCAGTTTAGCCTGCTGGCCGTCTGCATCGATCCAGTACATGCCCGGAGCGAACCCGGCAAGGTCCAGCCGCACTGGTCCGGCCGGTAGTTGAATTCGCCGCAGTTGCTCCCGGCCGGCAAGGTCAAACACCCGCAGCATCCGGATACCTGCCTGCCCGGAAGGTTGTATCCAGACCTCCCCGGTGGCCGGGTTGGGGTATACCGTCAGCCGGTTCAGGTCGACCGGCACTACTGGCTCCGGGGCGTCTACCGTTACCTGCTGTTCGGTATAAAAGGCGATCAACACCATCATTTCATCATCGGAGGTCGGACCGAAGTTCAGCGGTTGTGGTCCTTCATTGACCCAGTTCGCTTCGTGAATGAGGCCGTCGTTCCACAGGACCGGCAACAATTGCGGTTCCCAGTACCGCAACGGGATATGTTGGTAATCGAAATACGGGGCCGGACAACCGGGTACACCCAGCGGGCAGGAAGCATCATAGATCAATTCGCCCTTCTGACCGTTCGGCAATCGTTTCCAAACTTTATAGCCGGTGCCATATTTGTGGGTATGCCCCATCAGCCCCCAGAAATAGATCGAATCCGCGCCAAACTGGAATTCCGACTTGGTATGGGTAATAAGGTTGCCGTTGTTGGGAATGGGGATATTGTAGTTGACCAGGAGCGCGGCTTTCATTTCCTGCTGTGCCGTACCTACCGGACGGGTATATATATTCACATAAGCTTCGCATTGATAGGGCCGGGTAAGCAGGTAGTTGATATAGTGCGAATTCAGGTCCAGGATAATATTCTTATCCCAGCGGAAAGCGGTTCCTGCCGGGAGTTTTAGGTCAGTTTGTTCCTGAACGGCAGCCACCAGGTTGATATTGTTGTGGTACGAGTTGAGGCGCAGACCATCCGGGATCTGGTCGGCACTGGACTGGCTGTTGAAGTTGTAGGCCAGAAAGTGGTGGGAGTACGGGGAGATCAGTATCTCCATCCGGTGTACTTCTACGTTTTCCGGAAGGTTCAGTGCGTATTTATGAAAATATTCCACCTCACCGTCGGCTTCCAGGTAGAAAGGGCCCATTTTGATCTGAAAACCATCGGCCGGAGCCGGGGCCGGTGGCGGCCCGTCGGGGAAACTTTTTTCGCCGTTACCAGAATAAAATTCTTCCAGCACCGATTTATCGAACTGCGTACCCACTGGTTTGCCGCCAAACAGTATCCACTGCCGGATGATCTCTTTTTCCAGGTCGGTCAGTCCCCCGCCCGGCGCCGGATAGGCCGGCATTGTACCGCCTTCATTAGCATGCAAGGGTGGTATAAAAGACTCAAAACCATTATTGATCTTCCGGAACAACAGGCTTTTATCCGGCCGGCCCGCAACTACGCGTTTATATCCCTGAACCTGGGCATGCGCATTGGTTGGTGTGGCGCCGAGCAGGTTGGCAGCAACACCGATGGCCCGGGCCGAGGCTGTAGCGCCGACACCCTCCAGATCGAGTCCGGCTTCCGGCGAAGCATGGTCATGACAACTGATACACTTGGCTTCAAATATTTTATAAACTTCTAAAGCCGAAGATTGCGCGTGCAGGGCGCAAAAGGGCAAGACAAAAAAAAGCGGAAAGACGGGTAGTTTTAGTTTCATTATAAGAGGTTTGTATTGCAGGTGAAGAAAATTGCAGCCTAAAGATGGGAAAGTCCGGGTATATAGCGCATACGAAATACCAGGTAGAGATGCCAATTCAGGCACAGGCCCGTTAAAAGATGTTAAGATTTTCCGGTAATATTCAACTTGCCCGGCCGCTGTACTTCAATGGCGTCAGTTTGCGCAACCAGGCAGACACCAAAAGGGCATGGCTTATCTCCAGCAAGAGCAACAGAGAGGTTCCCCAACGATGGAACACTATGGTTGCGGTGACGATCAGCATATTGACCAGTACCAGCAGGCAGGTCGCCTGCATGTGGCTCAATCCGGTGTCGAGCAACATGTGCTGAATATGGGGGTGGCTCGTCGTGCGCACTGCGTTCATTAGGCCACTCCAGCAGCATGCGCGCCCGGGCGACCCGTATGATGGCGGGTATGGCCGATAGGTCATTGTGAAAGCCGTAATGAAGCCCGGCAGGATGGAAAATATGGGAAGTGCAGTAAATTCTTCTGACAAAAGCGGGCTTTTTCAGCAGCCCTGGAAGGCAGGTACTGCGTTATATCCTTGTTGTTACTTTTGTGCCCGCCAGCGTCGCAATAGGCAACGGGTCGCTTCACTGGCCGGGCAAACAAATTCACTATACCAGACCTTATTAACATACCAACCCGTACACCGAAAACGTTTTTATTATCGTGAAAAGAGGTCTACTGTATATCCTGATCCTGGCTGCCTGTGCACCGGTCTTCGCCCAACCGGGCAGCCCATCTGATCCTGCAGAATTGCCCGCTCCGCAAGGGGCTTGGGCGCGGCTGGAAGTACTTAATGGCGACTCCACCTTCGTAATGGCATTGCGTCTGGTCAAGGTGGCCGCCCGGCGTAAGTTTTCCAATTTTGCCGAACAACGTCAGTATTATCTCTACATGCGTGCCGCGCGGAAAGTATACCCCTATGCGCTTCAGGCGATCGATCTGTATGACGAGATCGCCCAGGAAACACAACAACTGAACAAGCGGCAGCGCAAACGCTATATCCGGAAAGAGCATAAGGAACTGAAAGAGGACTTTAAGGAGCAGATGAAAAAACTATCCCGGACGGAAGGAAGGGTGCTCATCAAAATGGTGGAAAAAGAGCTGGGAGAGCCGTTTTTCGACATCATCCGGGATACACGAGGCAGCTTCACAGCCAACTACTGGCACAACCTGGGCAAATTCTGGGATTATGACCTCAAGGAAGGGTATGTCGAAGGCGCTGATCCGTTGCTGGATGAAGTTTTCCTGGACTACGACTTTGGGCACCCCGAATGGTGGGCGAATTAGCGGATTCCGGCGATTTCCAATCAGGTCTCAACCTGCTTTTTGCCTGGTAATCACCGTCCTTGATCCTTCTTCCTGATTGTACTCCACAAAATACATAGCGATCTCGCCTTTGTTTTTGGCTGCCAGCTTCCCCCGGTAGGTACAGTGAAACTGGTCTTTTACGGCCTGATATGTCGTCTCGGAAATATTGATCTTGTACGATTCGCTGCCCTGCTCCAGCCGGGCTGCCGTGTTCACTGTATCGCCCCAGATATCATAAGCAAATTTGTGGCTGCCGACCACCCCGGCCACTACCGGCCCGGTATGAATACCGATCCGCATTTCGAATACCGGCTTACCCTCCCGTTTTTTCTGCTCCATTAACAGCTGCAGCCCGCGCTGCATTGCAATAGCAGCACGCACTACATCCTGTGGGTGTGTGGTATTGACCAGCGGCAGGCCACCAGCACACATGTACGAGTCACCGATCGTTTTGATCTTTTCCAGCCCGTATTCTTCCACAATGCGGTCAAAGAGGCTGAAACACTCATCCAGCTCACCGATCAGCACTTCAAAGGAGACGTCTTCAGCAATTTTGGTAAACCCTTTGAAATCGGTAAACATAACGGTCACCGATTCATACCGCACCGGCCTTACACTTGCATGGGCCTTGAGTTCGGCAGCGGTGGCTTCCGGCAAAATATTGGTCAGCAGGTCATCAGCACGCTTGCGCTCGTGTTCGATCGCCCGGTTTTTCTCGGCCAACTCGCGGTTGGCGCGCGCGCGCATGCGGTTTCGGTTGAGCAGCAGGGCAACCAGGACCAGGAGGGCCAGACCACCTCCCAACAGGGCATACTGACGGGTACGGGACTCGGCCAGTTTGGCATCCTGGAGCTCCAGGTCTTTTTGCTGCTGTTTGACTTTTTCTATCCGCCTCCGGTCTTCAAAAAGTGCTTCTTTCCGGGCATATTCGGCACTGATCTTCTCATTCAGGTTTTTATACCGGAACTCATCGTACTTCACCCGGTATTCATATGCCTGTTTGTACTCACCCATGGCAGCATATACTTCCGCGAAGTCTTTGTATGCCCCTTGGATATACTTATTGTCTTTGATCTCCTGGGCGATCCGGTAATACTTGCGCACCATTTCAAGTGACCGCTCCTGTTTGCCATCCCGGTAGTATACATCGCCCATGGTATTGTAAACTTCCATCAGACCCTGTGTGTCATCCAGGCTCAGGCAAATCGCCTCTGCCTGCCTGAGGTAATCGAGCGCCAGCTCGTAGTTGCCGATATGTTTATGGGCATCGCTGATGTTGATGTACACATTGGCAATGCCGGGCTGGTCGTCCAGCTCCTGCCACAAGGTCAGTGCCCGGAGGTAGTAGGTTACCGCCAGTTCGGAAGAATCCAGTTCATCCAGTGCGTTGGCATAGTCCGTCAGGGCTTCGGCCAACCGGGCCGGCTCATTGAGTTTTTCCCGGTACTCCAGTTCGCGCGCGTAGTTTTCCAGGGCTTCCCCGTACCGGTCAAGTTCAAACTGGATATGTCCAAGCTGGGCATACACCTTTGCCATACCGTCCAGGTCATTCTGCGCCTCCAGGATTAGACGGGCATCATTGAGGTGGCCCTGTGCTTCCACATACACGCCCATCTCCTGATAGGCGCCAGCGATATTGAACTGGGCCCGGGCGATCCGCACAGTATCCCCCAATGCTTCCTGTATCTCCAGGTTTTCCTGGTGGTAGACCAGGGCCGAATCAAATCGCCCGATCATTTCATACAATACGCCCAAGTTGTTCAGCGAGGCACCGATCGCGGCCTTGTCACCCAGTTGCCGGCGAAGGTCGAGGGCTTTTCGGTAGTGCAGTCGGGCGCGGTCGAAATTACCCCGGATCTCTTCCACCACCCCCAGCCCGTTGTAGGCGGACGCTTCACCCGATCGGTACTGCAGTTTTTTAGCCAGCTGTATAGCTTCGCGAAGCAGGCTGTCGGCGCGGACGGTTTCCGTTTCATTGATCTCCCAGGCATAATCGACCAGCACGATCACCCGGTTGGTATCAGCCGGCAGGGTGCGGAGCAGACGCGCCAGCGAATCGGCATACTGGGCTGCAGCACGGGGCATGCCCAGCAACCCACTCATGCTGACCACCATCAACCAGGTGAACAGAACCGGAAAGCGCCGCTTTGTCATATTCGAGGGAAAAATAAGGTATTGGGCCGGGTATCCCTGCACCGGCCCGTGTTTTTCGGCTAATATCAGGTTGTTAACGACCGGCTCGGCCACCCAACCGTCATTTCGTTGTACTTTTACACTTCTTTAAAAATCTTTTTTACCGGAGAAACGTTTGTAAAGCGAATTCCGGGAACACGCAAAAAAACGGAGTCCTGCCGTATAACTAAGACCAGGTTCACCTTTCAGGAACAGGCCGCTGCTGGAATCTGAACCAGGTCATAAACTCTTCCATCTCATGATCCGCCGCATTACCATAGCCCTTGCCCTGCTGCTCTGTGCAATTGCCCAGGTACGGGCCTCTTACATGCTCATCCCGATGGATGAAAACAGCCAGCGCAACCACCTGAAAGCATATGGCATCACCTATTGGGTGCTCTCGCAGGGGGTGGAGGCTTACTGGCTGCTCAATTACCGTGGAGGCAGCTTTGCCTTTCCGTATACTTCTGTGTTCGACCGCGAATGCAAAACCCGGGATGTCAGCTTCGAGGTCATTGCTGACGCCCAGTTTGCTGCCATCCGGGAAGAGATCCTGAACCCCGAAGTGAATATGGACGTGATCAAACTGGAAAAAGCGCCGAAGATCGCCGTCTACACGCCGGACACCAACCAAAAAGGTGAAGCGATCCAGCCTTGGGACGATGCTGTAACCCTTGTGCTGACCTACGCCGAGATCCCCTATGATGTAGTGTATGACACGGAAGTGCTGGAAGGCAAACTCCTGGAATATGACTGGCTGCACCTGCACCACGAGGACTTTACCGGCCAGTATGGGAAATTCTATGCCAGCAACGGCAACCAGCCCTGGTACCGTGACCATGTGCGAATGATGGAAAACCTCGCCCATGCGAACGGCTTTACGAAGGTAAGTCAGCTCAAACTGGCTGTAGCCAAAAAGATCAACGAATACGTTGCCGGAGGCGGCTTTATGTTTGCCATGTGCTCCGCCACTGACACCTACGACATCGCCCTGGCGGCCGAAGGCATCGACATCTGCGCTGAAATGTACGACGGCGATCCTGCCGACCCAAATGCACAAAGCAAACTGGATTATTCCAAAACCCTGGCATTCCAGAATTTCCAACTGATCCGCGATCCGCTTACCTACGAGCACTCCACTATCGACCACAACCTGGGCCGCCGGGTAAATCCCGAACAGGATTACTTTACCCTGTTTGATTTTTCGGCCAAATGGGATCCTGTACCCACTATGCTGACCCAGTGCCAAACCCGTACCGTAAAAGGCTTCATGGGGCAAAGCACCGCCTTTACCAAGCAAACCATCAAATCCAAGGTGCTGATCATGGGGGAAAACAAGGCGGCCGATGAAGCGCGGTACATCCACGGCACCTTCGGCTTTGGCTTCTGGACCTTTTACGGCGGTCACGACCCCGAAGACTACCGGCATTACGTTGGCGATCCGCCCACCGACCTCAACCTCCACCCCAACTCGCCGGGATACCGCCTGATCCTGAACAATATCCTGTTCCCGGCAGCCAAGAAGAAGCACCAGAAAACCTGAGAAATTTAAAAGGCAAGATTTAAGATTTTAAATTTTAGAGGGTCTGCCGCGGTACAGTATCATGGTGACATAAACACCACCCGGGTACCGTACTACCGACAGACCCTTTCCTTTTTTACATTTTACATGTTGCCTCTTACATGCAAAAAGGTAATATTAACTTCATATTGGCTTAACGCCTCCTGACAGGCGCCGGGCATACCTTTGTACCGTCATTCAGACGATATTATGGATATGTACCCGCGCAATACTGTTGTCTTCTTTTCTTCTTCTCGGTCGCTCGATCCTGACTCACCCTTACCCACATCAGGATATTTATTCTGTGGAAGGCCCATGCCGGCGCGGGCTTTTGAATATTCCCTTACGCACCATACGTCCCGATAACATATGAAACGCAAACCTGATATTGTTATCCTGTCGGACATTCACCTGGGCACCTACGGCTGTCATGCCGAAGAGTTGCACAATTACCTGAAAACCATCGAACCCCGCACGCTGATCCTGAACGGTGACATTTTCGATATCTGGCAATTTAAAAAGAGCTACTTCCCCAAGGAGCATTTTGAAGTGGTGCGCCGGATCATCAAGATGGCTGTTAACGGCACCAAAGTGTATTATCTCACCGGCAACCACGACGATATGCTGCGCAAATTCGGCGAGCTGTCGATGGGGCTGGTGCACCTGCGGAATAAGCTGATCTTCCAGATAGACGGAAAAAAACACTGGGTCTTTCACGGGGATGTGTTTGACGCCAGTGTACAACGCGCCCGCTGGCTGGCACGCCTGGGCAGTACCGGTTATGACCTGCTGATCCGCTGCAACCGGCTGATCAACCGGAGCCGCCGGTTGTTCGGGTTCGCCCCGGTCTCTTTTGCCGCGCGGATAAAAAAATCCGTAAAAGGCGCCGTCAAATACATCAGCGACTTCGAGGATACTGCGATCCAACTGGCCGCTGAGCAGGAATACGATTACGTGATCTGCGGGCATATCCACCGGCCGCAGATCCGGGAAGTAACCGCCGGAAACGGCCGGACCATCACGTATATGAACAGCGGAGACTGGGTAGAGCACCTCACTGCATTGGAATTCCACAACGGCAAATGGCAGTTGTACCAGTATGATGAAATGGAATTCAACGTCCTGAGCCCCCTGCTGAAAGTACCGGAGTCAGACCCCAAGGTATACCACCTGAAGCAGGAGGAAGTATTGCCGGAACGCCGGAACGGTGCGGTGGCGATGGAAGTGATCTGATAGGAAAACTGATAGCCCCCGGCGGAAGACCCGCAACACAAAATATCTAACGCACCGCGTTAATGACCGGAGTGGACAGGCTGTTTTTTGCGCTCCGGTTCCTTTGAGTCCTAAAATTGCTTCATACCAGTAGTGGATCAATTCAAAACCGGGCCCTGTAAAGTGTCCGGTTTTTGTATCAAAAGTGCCCAAGCCCGTTTCCAAATTTTTCAAATTTCAAATTTTTCTTTTCCAATTGGACTTTAACAGAAACTTCCCCAAACGGGTAGAAGCCATGGAAGTCAAAAGACCAATTTGAAAAGAAAAATTTGAAAAGTAATTCGTCTGTGGCAGGCTGCATTTGTGTGCCCCCCAACCCCAAACACCGGTATCTGATCCGAAATACGCCGCCACTGTTCTAATTTTTTCTGCCACAGGTACACTGCCTGCCTTACCTTCGCAGTCCCAAACGAGATATTGTTGTGAACGAACCTGCAGAACCCGTAGCACCCTCCCCCGTCGATGCCGAAGGGCAAAAGATCCTGCGCTCCCTCCGGATTACCCGTATGATCGTACCGGTCCTGCTAGGGGTAGCCGCTGTTGCCTGGTTATTTTACCGGCAGTTTGATGCAGAGAAATTCCGCGAAATAGAATGGACCCGGGCGGCTTTTTTCTGGATCGCTATTGCGGCATTGTTGCTGGTGCTGCGCCACCTGTTCATTTCCTTCCGGCTTTGGGCGATCACACGCGGGTATTTTTCCTTCCGCAAATGCCTGGAGCTGATCGTACTGTGGGAGTTCAGCGGCGCCCTGACACCGACCAGCAAGGGCGGTCCGTTTGTGATGTTGTTCGTCCTGACCCAGGAAAAACTGCCGGCCGGCCGCACCGCCGCCGCGGTTTTTTACACTATGATCTGCGACTCGGGCTTTTTTGTGCTGACACTGCCGGTGTGGTTGCTGATCTACGGCCCGATCATGTTGTATCCGGGCATGCAATCGTACAGCGACGTCGGGCTGGCCACCGGCGCCTTTTTCGTCACCTATGCGATCATGACCAGCTACTGGCTGGTTCTGGTCTTTCTGCTGCTGATCCGGCCAAAATACGCCCGGAGCGTACTGTACTGGCTGGCAGCGCGGCCCCTGCTCCAGCGCTGGGCGCCCAAACTGCAGCGGCTGGGCGATGAATTCGAACGGGCCGCCACGGAGATCAGCCAGCAGGACTGGCGCTACCACCTGCAGGTCATCCTGGGCACTGTGGGCTCCTGGACCAGCAAATTCATCATGATCAACCTCCTGATCATTGCCATTGTGCCCACTATCCCGCTCGACGGCAGCACGCAGACATTCATCTACGCACGGCTGGTGGCCATGTTCATCATCATGGCCTTCAGCCCCACCCCCGGTGGCGCGGGGCTGGCCGAAGTAGCCCTGGCCGGTTTCATCTCGGACTTTGTACCGACCGGGATCGGCATCGTGGTGGCCCTGTTGTGGCGCGGTATGGCCTATTACGGGTATTTGCTGCTGGGCGCGTTTATTGTGCCGGGCTGGGTGGCGCGGCAGTTGAAGGAGAGTGGGGAGCGGTCAGTGGAGAGAGGGGAACTCAATTGACCTGTTACATGCCTTCCAGGCGCTCCTGAATAGCCTCTATGGAAGGCAGTAGTTCTGCATAACCCGGTGGAAGTTGGGTAGTAATGGTATAGGTGGCGATACCCATAGGATGTGTGGTGCTTTTGAGGGCGTATTCCACCACCGTTTTGTTTTTGGTCTTGCAAATGATGATGCCGATGGCATCGTTATCTTCCGGAAGTTTCAATTGATCATTGAGAACACCCAGGTAAAACTCCATTTTGCCTTTATACTTGGGCTCAAACTCCCCGATTTTTAACTCTATTGCTACCAGACAGCGCAGGCGCCTGTGGAACAGCAGCAGGTCTATGGCATACTCTTTATCACTGACCCGTAGCCGGTACGATTGCCGATAAAGGCGAAATCACCACCCATTTCGATCAGAAAAGCCCGGATATTTTTGATCAGGCTTTGTTCCAGTTCGTATTCTGAGTGTTCTTCCGAGAGTCCCAGAAAGTCAAAGGTGTATTCGGCTTTTACAGCAAGTTTTGCCTGCACGCGAAGGTGTGCAGGCACAGTCTGATCAAAAGAAGTCTGGTTGAGGAGGTATTTCTCGTACGAGCGGTTTTCGATCTGATGTACCAGTACCGCTTTTGTCCAGCCAAATTTGCGGGTCATACGCAGATAGAACTCTCGTTGAAGATCGCCCTTGCACTTTTCGAAAATAATCAAATTTTTTGTCCAGCTGATTTCTGCAACCAGTGGTTGCAGTTTTTCATTTTTGGAAAGATCCAGATAAAGTTCGCGCATTTTCCATAGGTTTCGACTGGAGAATCCTTGGCGCCCTGGAAATTCTTTTTGCAGTTCTCCTGCCAGCCTTTCCACTACCGACTTGCCCCATCCGTGCGCCTCCTGGCGGGCTACAATCATGCGGCCCAGATTCCAATACAGGTCTATCAAATGTCGGTTCGCAGTACGAAGTGCCTGGTACTGTGCTTCCCGGATCCGGTCTTTGACCTCGTTGAGGAACGTTGCGAATTGGTCTTTGTCTATGCTTTCCATCTGGTTGGCGGTTATATCCACAAAAATATACAATATGTTTTGTTTTTTAAAAAACTTAAAACAATATTTTTTATTTCAAATTCCAACTTTTACTTTGTTCACAGTCACAACCTCCGGTCCCATACACGGCAATGTCGTAATGCCCCTGGCGGGGTTTTATCGCAGGTTTTGTACCGGACAAATAAAAAAGGGCAAACCAGCCCCAAGCCGATCTGCCCTTTTCATCACTACAGGTCCTGTTACGCCCCCAGCACCTGTTCTGCGTGTGCTTTTGTATCCACTTTTTCAAATATCTGCTCAATTTTTCCCGCCTCGTCGATCACAAAAGTGGTGCGCAGAATACCCATGTATTTGCGTCCCATGAACGACTTTTCCCCCCACACGCCGTAGGCCTCAGCTACATTGTGGTCTTCATCGGCCAACAGACTGAAGGGCAGGTCGTATTTTTCAATGAATTTGACGTGTTTTTTCACCGAATCCGGACTTACCCCCAGGATGTCGTAGCCTTTGGCCATAAACTGCGGATAGCCGTCGCGCAGCGAGCAGGCCTCCGCCGTGCAGCCCGGCGTATCGTCTTTCGGATAGAAATACAGTACAAGTTTCTTCCCACGGTAGTCGGATAACTGTACGGTTTCGCCCTTTTCGTTCAGGACGGAAAAATCAGGAGCGGTATCACCAACTTTTAATTGAAGCATATATTTGGAATGAT
>SBHD01000169.1 GCA_006226345.1 Bacteroidota bacterium
AGGCCAAGGTGCAGGTCATTTTCCAGACCCTTGACGGACTGCATTCCGCTTGTCCGAAAAACCTGGGCGACTGGTACTTCTCCGGTCGTTATCCTACCCCCGGCGGCAACCGCGTTGTCAACCGGGCGTTCATGAACTTTATGGAAAACCGGGATGTAAGGGCATACTGATCCTTAGACATGAGTCATTCCTTTTGACCACTGTCAGGGTCTGTTTTGATACATATCATTTGTTTTCTTAATCAGAAAGTCATCTTTTGTTGTGGTGATAACCAAACAAATGTATTATGAAACAGATGATCATAGTGACGGTATGCGCGGCCATTGTCGCGATGCTGTTCCCGATCCGGACAGAAGCCCAGCAGTTTACTGAGCGGGGCAACTTCCTGGTTGGATCTGCCATTGGATTTTCGTCCAATACTTCCACGATCTCGCAAAGCAGCGGGCAGGGTGAGGGTCCCGAATCGTTTCAATGGAACATTGCCCCGCACGTTGGCTACTTTCTGTTTGAAAACTTTGCCTTGGGTGTAGGCCTGGACTATACCTTCAGCCGGGAAAAACAACCGAATGAAGATAAGAACGACGACAGTGACCTCCTGTTTGGTCCCTTTGCCCGTTATTACCTGCCCTTTGGTGGCGACAAGGCTGTCTTCCTTGAAGGCAACTTCGGCTTTGGTACTTCTTCTGACGATCTGATCATCGAAGGAGAGCCGCAAAGTATCAGTACTGATATCATCGCCTTCGGAGCCGGGCCGGGGTTTACCATTTTCTCCAACGATGCGATCGGGATTGAAACGTTGTTCAAGTACAACTATGCCCGAAGCAGGTTCAACACCACAGAAAGTGGGGTAACTACCGAAACCACGACCAAAACCAACCAGTTTGCTGTGTCGCTTGGTATACACGTATACTTTGCCGGTCTGCGGCGCGCGAAGTAGGCACGTGTGATCTGGTCGCGTAAAACTACCCTGCAGGCTTTCGAACGGAGGACTCCGTAGAAAGGGCTTGGCGGGTATATCAAAAAGCCTGCGCTGGATAACCGGCGCAGGCTTTTTTACGTTATGTAGCATAAGTTAAACGAATTTTCCTCAAATTCCCACTTCCAACGGTTGCCGGCAAATCACCATTGACGGGAATATTCGTACCGGGTACGCGTTATTCTGATGCGCTGGTATAGGAGACTGGCAACCGATGCACCAAAACATGAAGCGCCCACGTGCAGTTCTCTATTCTTTTCCCCTGCGTCTGGTGGTCCTGCATTTCCGCAACCACCTGATGCTGATCGGGCTATGGATCTTTCTGGCCCTGCTGATGACAGGGGTTGCCGGTCGTTTTTTTGGCGTGCACTACCTGTTGCTGACACCGGAGTACCACGGCGAGGTCAATTTTTGGAGCTTTTTTCTCACCGGTGCGGCCTGTGGTGCATTCTTTCTGATCTGGAACCTGACCACCTATTTGCTGAGCGCACACCGGTTCCCGTTTCTGGCAACCCTCAATGCGCCTTTCACCAAATTCGGGATCAATAACAGTATTATTCCGTTTGCCTTCCTGGCCACTTATCTCATCGCCTCGGTACGGTTCCAATCGCATGACGAACTGACCAGCACCTGGGCGATCGTCCGGAATACCGCAGGGTTTCTGGCCGGACTGGGCGCTATGCTGATCGCGCTGGCAGCCTACCTGCACCTGACCAACAAAGATATCGCCTCCTTTTTACGGCCCGGACAGTTTATCCCGCAACCGGGTAGCCGCCTGCTGGCCCCCGGCTACCGGATGCCGACGTTATGGGAGATCGGCGCAGGTGCTACGCGGTGGCGGGTGGATGCCTATGTTACCGAACGCCTGCACCTGCGCCCGGTACGGAGTGTGAAACACTACGATCCGGAATTGTTAGGACGGGTTTTCCGGCAAAACCACCTGAATGCTGTGATCGTACAGATCATTGCCATCCTGATCCTCATGGTACTGGGACTGTTCATGGATGAACCCTGGGCCCGGATCCCCACCGGCGCCACGATCTTTTTACTGGCCAGTATGGTCATGGCACTTTTCGGCGCTATCGTTTTCTGGTTCCGCCATTGGGGCACCCTGGTCTTTATCTTCCTGATGGTGCTGGTTAACGCCACGACCGCCCTGGGCTTTTTTCATTACCGGAACCGGGCCTACGGACTTGATTACCGGGAAACGAACCGCGCTACCTACTCTATTTCCGCACTGGAAGCCATGGATGACCCGGACAACATCGCCCAGGACCAGGCAAAAACGCTGAACATACTGGAGAATTGGCTGGCGAAAAACCGTGCAGCCGGATCAGAACGCCCTAAAATGGTCTTCTTATGTGTCAGTGGCGGTGGAATGCGTTCTTCGGTATGGACCATGAAGACCCTCCAACAGGCAGACCTGGCCACCAACGGACGGCTGTTGCGGCAATCTGTGTTGATCAGTGGCGCTTCCGGAGGTATCCTCGGGGCGGCATACCTGCGCGAGTTGTATTTGCGGCAGCAGGAGGGTGCCGTCCTATCGGTGCATGACCCAAAATATATTGACGACATTGCCCTCGACCTCCTCAACCCGGTCAGTTTTGCTATTGTATCCAATGACCTGTTCTTTCCGGTCAGCACCTTTCGTTCCGGTAGCTTTACTTACCGCAAAGACCGCGGGTATCTGTTTGAACGCCAGTTGAATGAAAACTGCCGGGGTATGCTGGATAAGCGGCTGGCCGATTATCGCCAGCCCGAGGCAGAGGCCCGGATCCCCATGCTGGTCATATCACCTTTTGTGATAAATGATGCCCGCCGGTTGCTGATCAGTGCCCAGGATGTTACCTATCTGATGAGGCCCATGGATAATGCGATAAAGGGAATTCAGCCGGAAATAGACGGCGTGGATTTCCGGCGCCTGTTTGCCGGCCAGCAGGCCGACAGCCTGGCTTTTACCACCGCCTTGCGAATGAACTGCACCTATCCGCTGATCCTGCCACCTTCCTGGCTGCCTACCCGTCCGTCCATAGAAGCGATGGACGCAGGTTTCCGGGACAATTATGGGATCATGACCGCGGTCCGGTTTATCCACCGTTTCCGGGACTGGATACAGGAAAATACCGGCGGGGTACTGATCGTACAGGTGCGCTGCTGGGAAAAGGTAGATCCGATAGAAGAAGGCGATACCAAGGGCATACTGGAGAACCTGACCACCCCCTTCAGTGCCGCCGCACGCCTTACCGCAATGCAGGACTATGATCAGGATGTCGCCCTGTCTCTGCTCAATGATGCATTGGGCGATAACCAGCTGCAGGTGATCCGGTTTATTTACCGGCCGTTGAAGAAAGAGAATGAAGCTTCAATGAGCCTGCACCTCAGCAAAAGGGAGAAACAGGACATCCTCGAATCTTTTAACCGGCCTGAAGTTCAGGCCAATCTGTCCACCCTGCAACAGGCATTAGGTGTAAAAAACAGGTAAAATTTGTGCTACCAGGTTCGGTGCAGCACCTTTTCCGGAATACAGCAGATCGGCTCAGACTCCCGGGCGCAGCCGGCAACGGATCCCAAAGTCATTGTTGACGCGCAGGACCTCCTGGTCAGGCAGGCTGGTATTCGGCAGACAATAAAATTGCTTGAGTTTCCGGGAGTGCAACTGGCTCAGGCCTTCCAGAGAACGAAGGGCATTATCATTGGCATATACCTCCCGAAGGTTGTGCAGTTGGCTCAACGGCTGCAAATCCTCTATGCGGTTACTCTGAACGAAAAGTTGTTCCAGTTCAGTGAGCGACTCTATACCGGACAGGGTCTGAATAACATTATTGTAAGCATAAAGGCTTTTCAGCCGCCGGAGCATAGCAAGGTCTTCCAGCGAAGCAATGCTGTGGTGTGTAACGATCAGGATCTCCACCTGTTCCATCAAGCGGATCCCGGAAAGATTGGTGAGTTCAATCGACATGTTCGGGTATGCCCCGGAAGGACCGGCAAAACGAAACACCGATGTATTCCATAACTGTTCCAATTCGGTATCCGTAGGCGCATCGTCTGGCTCGTACTTGCCTAATACAGCTTCTTTAAAGGCGGTTTGCCATTGGGGTTCCAGGCGTTCCCACCAGGTACGCCGACCGGCAGCACTGTGTACCATTGGATGTAATGTCGTACGCAGAGAAGAATAAGTACTTGCCGCTCTCATAGTTGCCGATTTTTAATTGCACCCCAAAAAATAGGTTTTTCGGGGCTTGAGTTTCATTTGGTTTATGATCGTACTAGCCGCAGGAATATACTTTTCATTTAGACGCAAGCAGCAATTGCGATCTCAACGATTAATCCCTAAAAAGTTGAAAAATTATCACGGTAACTACATTTTTTCGTACAAAAAACTGATTATCAAGCATATAAAATACGAATCTTTAACAAGCCAACTGTAACGGAAGCGTATTTTGCGCACCTGATGGCATCCTTTCAGTGAACTACAAATCAAAAGGGGCCGAAGCAGTTATGATGGAAACATAACTGCTTCGGCCCCTCCTGGTACATTGCCGCAACAACATCCGGCACCGGCCGGCCTCAACGGACCACAGTCACATCACCCTCCAGGCGCAGGTGCCGGATACGGCCACAATAGTCGATATCAACAGATAACAACCAGACGAATACCGCCGGTTGCATATCATGATCCCGAAAAGGTCCTGTCCAACCCTCATCCGTATCCCGGCTTCTGAACATCAGGTTGCCCCAGCGATCATAGACTTCCAGTTTATAGTTCAACAACCGCAATCCGGAAGCAAAGTGCGGGTGGAAACGGGCATTATCCGGATCCGTTGAAAGCGGCGCAAAGACATTGGGAAGGTATACAAAGGACGGTGCGGCATCCGAGTCGGCCCAGTTTACTTCTACCTCCCGCTTCAGGACATCACAGCTGTTCCGGACCTCCACCCAGTACATACCCGGATTATACACCGTGATAGCCGGTATCTGCTGCCCGGTACTCCATTGATAATTCAGTGCCGTCTGATCGCCGCCGACTAAAGGTGCCAGCAGCACACCGCCACTATCACAGGGCAACGGAACAGCATTCAGTTCAACTACCAACGGCTCCAATGCCGGTACAGCAGCCGCACCTTCAAACAGGCAACCATTGGCATCTTCAAGCCAAACGGTGTAATCCCCGGGCAACAGCCCCGAAAAGGTCAGTTCCTGCTGAAAACTTGTCCCGTCCAGGGAATACTGAAATGGCTGCAACCCACCAGCCGGGTTTTCAACCGTCAATTGTCCGGTCCCGCTGTTTGCACAGGAAGCCTGTACCCCGAGATCGAAAACCACATCCGGAAAAGCACCCACACTTACAAGAATGGTAGAATCACAGCCTTGGCTATTGGCATAAGTGAACTCCAGTGTTTCGCCAGGCAGGATATCCACGCCGTCAAACCTATAAAAGGTACCCGGACAGATCTCTACAGCAATCGTTTCAGAAGTTGAAGGCAACCCACTTACTACAACGGTTACTACAGAATCACAACCAGCCATACTTTGAAGTGTAAAGGCCTGCGAATCGCCAATTTGCAGAATGGAACCCTGATATGGGAAGGTGTCTCCCGGGCACAACTGGATCTGTAGCGTACTTGCCGCCGGTGGTAAACCCATCACACTCACCGTCAGCACCGAGTCACAACCCAGGTAATTCTGCAATACAAACTGCTGCGTACTGCCGGCCGGGATCAGCGT
>SBHD01000291.1 GCA_006226345.1 Bacteroidota bacterium
AATCATTCAGCCCCGGCGGGGCGGCTACGTCTGTGCCTCAAATCGAACCTGAAAATTCCTGTTTGATTTCCTTTTTCGCGAGGGTTCGAAACCGGTAGGCCAGGTGCCGGCCAGGAAGGAGCCGAACAACGAGCGGCCCGGATTTTTATTCAGAAACGTTGTTATTCGCACTACCGTGCACCTTGCACTAAGTGCTGGTCCAGCACACCTTTTTTAAAAAAGACTGCACCAGTTCGCCCCCCGCCAGGTCCACAAAACATACGCCTGACTTTCTGTTTTTCAGATTGTTGGGCGTTTTTCTTTTAAGGTTTGGGCAGGGAGGGGGTACTATGCCTTCCCAACCGCATCTGCCAACGCCTGCTTCCGGTCCAGGCCCAGCTCCCGGTCAATATCCTCAAATCGAAAATACATACGCGCACGCTCTTCCGGGCTGAGTACCGTTTCGGCCATCAGAAAAAACTCATCGTTTTCAATAGCAATGTGGTCCAGCAGTTCTGCCATATAACCCTCCAGCACCTCCTGCGCCTGTGGCCAATCTTTAATTTCAAGGGCATTGGCAATTGCCGCTACATTTTCCCGGAAATTCCGGTGGTGCGCTTCCAGTTCATCAATAATATCCGTCTGGACAAAGGCGGGATTTTCCCGCAGTTCCCGGAAAAGGATCTCTTCTTCCTTGTAGTGGTGATATTGATCACTGTACTCCCGAAAAAATACGAGCAGGCGCCGCACCTTTTCCGCATATACAGCAGCATCGGTCTCCCAGGTTTTACTCAAACCCGAAATGATATTGGCAGCTGCGCTGATGATGTCATGTTCATATACCAGAACTGCCATTGGATTTTTATCTGACATGGATACCAGGATTTTGCGGGAATTAAATCACTTAATTCCTCGGCTTGTAATTTTTTAAAATTGATGCTCAACCATGCAGCATGTTCCTCTTCTCCAGCAGTTCCTCCTCTGACTCCACGTGATCCGGGTCAGGCACGCAGCAATCCACCGGGCAGACAGAAGCACATTGGGGTTCATCGTGAAAGCCGGTACACTCGGTGCATTTGTCGGGCACGATGAAATAAAACTCCTCTGAAATGGGCGGGTGCGCCTCATAGGCATCGGCGGAGGAGCCATTGGGCAAGGTAAAGTCTCCGGAGACATTGGTCTTGTCGGAATAACGCCACTCGTCGCCATTCTTGTAGATCGCGCCGTTGGGGCATTCGGGCTCACATGCCGCACAATTGATACATTCGTCAGTAATGATAATTGCCATGGTGTATTGTTTCTGTTAAAAATTGGGTGTTTGTATATGCAGAAACGCTTGAGGTCTTCCGTGATAGAGTACCAGCCTGAACCCAGGCAAAGGGTGGTTGGGATTCAGAGCGTGTTTGAGAATTTGATTTAAGGCGAAAGTGCGCGAATTTTGGACAAACAATTAAAGGTTAAGCATATCGAAGCTGGCATTCAAATACACCCCGATCATTTCTTTTCGATACAAACGGGGGTAAGGATCATTGTTTACAATACGTGCTTTTTTTACCGCTTTTTGTATCAAAGCACCTCTTTCATCAGCAGTGGTTCCCTTTACCACTACAGGCCGGGGATCAACCCCGCCCAGTACAATCTGAATATGGCCCTGCCGGTCAGTGGTCACCACGCTGGTAAGCGAACTGAATTCCAAAGACTTCCGGCGTCTGAGTTTCTTGAAAACTGATCGATAGTCCCGGTCCAGCGGAATTCCGACAGACCTGATCAGGGCTGCAGGGGAAAGCGTTCGCGGATTTACACCATCGCCGGAATAAATAGATTCCAGTGGAATATCCTGCCGGGTACCCTGATCGAACACCTCAATGGTGGCATCCATACTGATCAGCGCTACTGCTATATCGGACGAAAACTTGGAAAAACAGTTCTGCTTTCCCCCGGAAGCAATGCAGGTGTCACCGCTGCACTTCAGGCAAAAACCGACAGCCTGACGCCACCATTCGCTTTGGTTGAAAAAAATGCAACGGTTTTCACACAACAGGTTACCGCCCAGCGTGGCCGTTTTTCGGATAACCGGCGACGCGACTGCCGCTGCCGCTTCCGGCAACACGGGAAATATCGTTGCAACCTCGCGGTGTCGCTGCAGCTCATCCAGCGTAACCAATGCACCAATACGCAGCCGACCCGCTTCCTGATATACCTGTTTCAACTCCGCAATACCTGTGAGATCGATCAGGCAGCCGCAGGTATCGGTTTCATGAAACTTATTTACCAGCACGTCCGTACCACCGGCCAGAAACCGAAAATCATGCTGATGTGCTGCTGCCAACTGCACCGCCTCCTCCAGGGATCGGGGCCGGAAATATGTTTTTTCAGTCGTCATATCAGGTTGTCGTACTTGGTTCATGAACGGTGGCGGTTCTCTTTTCCTTTAGTAGTCGCAGGACCTCTTCTTCGCTGATAGGCAGCTTGGTAATGCGCACGCCCACAGCGTTGAAGATTGCATTTGCAATGGCAGGAATGACGGGGTGCAGGGCTCCCTCGCCACATTCCTTGGCGCCAAACGGTCCTTCCGGATCCATACTTTCAATGATATTGGCATGCAGCTCCGGCGTATCCAGGGTGGTTGGGATCTTGTAGTCCAGGAAGTTGTTGTGCAACTGCAGTCCATTATGGTAGCGCAACTGCTCGCTCATGGCCTGTCCGATACCCATATGCCAGGAGCCCTCCAGCTGGCCTTCTACGGCCAGTGGGTTGATCGCTTTTCCACAATCATGCGCACCCCAGACCTCCAGTACCGTCACCTTGCCGGTCGCTGTATCTACCGCCACTTCCGCAATACAGGCACCAAAACTATAGGAAGGACTGAGGCCAGCCCCGGCTCCCTTAAAGTCGCCACCCAACTTTGGAGAAATATAGTTGCCACTCACATTGACCGCCCCACGTCCGGCAGTGAGTATCTCTACCGCTGCCAGCCAATCCAGGTCAATGGTTTTGTCGAGTGAAAAGATGCGATTTGCCGACAGGTTCAGTTCTGTTTCCGGTACGTTCAGGTGTGCCGCTATAGCCGCCAGGATTTCCTTTTTCAGGTTCTCGGCAGCATTTTTAGCAGCATTACCGGCCATAAAGGTCACCCGACTGGAATAACTGCCCAGATCGACGGGGGTTAGCAGGGTATCGGCAGCAAGTACAAAAACCTTGTCCAGGTCGATACCCAGCACCTCCGCAACTACCATAGCCAGCATGGTATCGCTGCCTTGTCCGATATCGCTCGCCCCGGAAGTAATAAGCACACGGCCGTCAAAATCCAGTTTCAGGTGGACGACGGATTGTGGCAGTTCGTTCCAGATAATCGGAAGAGCACTACCGCTAATGAAAAAGCCACAGGCTACACCAAGACCGTGTCCGGGCGGCAGCTTGCCCCGGCGTTCCTGCCAACCCGATTGGTCCATGACCGTTTGCAGGCTTTCGCGGCTGCCATTCGAAGTGATGCGATACTGACCGACGGTGAGGGTGTGGGCATCCAGGAAGTTTTTCATCCGCAACGCACAGGGATCCAGACCGGTTTTACGGGCCAGTTCATCCAGAAGCGTCTCGACGGCAAAACGGGAATTGACCGCACCATGCCCCCGCATAGCGCCGCACTGGGGTTTGTTGGTATAAACCCGGAACGTACGGAACCCAAAGTTGTCGAGCTTATAGGGAGCCTGCAGCAGTACCCCGTTGTAATAGGTGGTTACCACCCCAAAACTACCATATGCGCCGCCATCTATAGTGATATCGGCGTCCAATGCCTGAAGCACCCCCGCATTGGAGCACCCCATCCGGACGGTCATTTTCGTGGGATGGCGCCCATGGTTGGTGAGAAACACTTCCTCCCGGTTCAGCACAACCCGCACGGGTCTTCCGGTTTTGCGGGCGAGGTGGGATACGATCATTTCATGCGGGAACGGGTCACTTTTACCGCCGAAGCCGCCACCTAAATATGGTTTAACGACGCGAACCTGGTTAAGAGGCACCTCCATTACTTTTGCCAGTGCGCGGTGCAGGTAGTGGGGCACTTGCGTGGCGCTTATGACGGTCAGTCCATTTTCATCCCAATAGGCAGTGGCGGCATGCGGCTCTGTAAACCCGTGGTTCAGGCCGTCAAATTCAAAATCCAGTTGCGTGGTTACATCTGCATCTGCCAGGCCCTTTTCCTGATCGCCGAACCGCAGCTCGGCTTTTTTATGTACGTTGTTGTTGAATTTGACGTGGCTATGGATTTTTTCATGCTCCCCGGCATCGGCCAGTGCTTCCTCGATTTCAAGAAACGGTTTCAAGGGAGCGTATTGAACCCTGATCAGCTTACTGGCTGCCACCGCAATTGCTTCCGTATCGGCAGCAACTGCTGCTACGATCTCGCCCACATAACGGGTCTTGTCCACTGCCATCGCCGTTTCATCCTGTGAAATGGGCAGGACACCAAATTTGACCGGCAGCTCTTTACCCGTTGCAATATACCGGACGCCTTCCAGTTTCAGTGCCTGGGATGTATCGATACCAATGATGCGGGCATGGGGGTAAAGGCTGCGCAGGAATTTGCAGTGCAAGGTGTTTTTGAGGAGAATATCGCCGGCGTATTCAGCGATACCAGCCACCTTTTTACCGGCTTCTATATACGGGCGGGGCGTTCCCACGGCGTGATCCCGGGGCGGCGGATTCGATGCCGGAATACCAGCAGCATATTCCACTACGGCATCCACTATTTTTTTATAACCGGTACAGCGGCACAGGTTGCCGGATAATGCTTCCTTGATCGCCCCGATTGTGGGCGCTGGATGGTTTCGCACGAAATCCAATGCCGTCAGCACCATACCGGGGGTACAAAAACCACACTGAATGGCGCCCTTTTCTACAAATTTTTGCTGGAGCGGATGCAATGCCCCATTTTCGGCCAAAGCCTCGATGGTCGTGATCGCTGTATCCTGGCAGCGCAAGGCCGGCGTAATGCAACTCAATACCGGCTGGTCGTCGACCAGTACCGTACAAGCCCCGCAAGTACCCTGTTCGCAGCCGATCTTTGTACCGGTAAGCCCGATTTGGTTACGGATCACACCGGCCAAAGTCTCGTGCGCATCGACGAGGAGTCCGTATTGTTTTCCGTTTATTTTCAGACTGAGTTGTTCCATGACAAGTGTATTTTCAGGTTCATCCACCGGCGCCGATGCTTTTGCCGCCGTCCACATAAAGCGTTTGCCCGGTAATAAAACGGGTATGTTCGGAAGCCAGAAAAGCAACAGCGTTTGCTACATCTTCCGGCTTGCCCATAGTGCGTGTAGGTTGTGCGTCGATCAGTTTTTGGCGTATTTCAGGGCTCAGTTTTTGTGTTAGCGGTGTATCAATAAGGCCGGGTGCAACTGCATTTACGCTAACGTTGTACCGGCCGAGTTCAAGGGCCAGCGCGCGGGTCATGCCCACGAGGCCCGCTTTGGAAGCGGAATAGTTGGTCTGACCGGCATTGCCCAGCAAAGCCCGAGAAGCAATATTGATGATGCGGCCGCTTTTTTGGCGCTTCATCAGGCGGGCAGCCTCCCGACATAGCAGCCAGGGCCCCTTCAGGTTTACGGAAATGACCTGGTCAAAATCACTGGCCGACATATTCCAGATCGTACTGTCACGAATGATCCCGGCATTATTAACAAGAACATCCAGGCGTTCCCAGCTCCGGGTGATCC
>SBHD01000221.1 GCA_006226345.1 Bacteroidota bacterium
CCGACCATAGCCAGGGCACAGGGACAACGCCTGTGCATGCGGTATGACCTCCAGCAGGTGGGCAGCAGTCGGGAATTGATCTATGCTACTCCGAAGCCGACCACCCCGCCGCAGGAAGCAACCATCCTGGCTTGTATCTCCTACCCTACAGATACTGTAAAAATGGCAAACCGTACCCGGGAGTGTATCGGACAGCCCGGTAACAATGGCAGGAAGGGTTCGGATGGCACACCAGAACCCCTGCCGGGTACTCTTAATGAAGCAGATACGGTGGCCAGCCGGCTACGTGCCGTCGGTACCAATGTGACAGTCTGGATCGGCTACGAGCCCCTGGAAGAAGACATAAAAATGATTGGGCGGAGCGGACCATCACCGGAGTTTATGCTGTTTACCACACACGGCTTTGCCTGGGATACCCTCCCCATTGCATTCAAAGGACGATTCCCGCGCAATAACCCGATGTACTCTTCCGGCCTGCAGCTCGCCGGTTCGGAAGATACCTGGGTGAAAGGCCAGGCAGCGCCCGGTTTCCAGGACGGCATCCTGACTGCCCGGGAGGTCAGCCTGCTGGACCTTTCCGGTACCCGGCTGGTCATCCTGAGCGCCTGCCAGAGTGGCTTGGGCAATGCCGAAAGCAGCGAAGGCGTTTACGGGCTCCAGCGGGCGTTCAAGATCGCCGGCGTGGATCAGGTGCTGGTTACACTCTGGGAGATCCCGGACAGCCCTGAAACGGTTGAGTTTATTGGCCAGTTCTGTCAACGCTGGCTGACTACCGGTGACGCCCGCGCAGCCCTAAAGGATACCCAGCGTGCATTTGCCGAAAAGAAAGGCAATGTACAGGTATGGGCTGCCTGGACCTTAATCTGACGGCATTCCCATCCGAATCCTGAATTGAAGGCAGCCACGGAGCGTTTCACCTGACGTGTAACGCTCCGTGCATTTTTGAACGAAAAATTTAAAAAGCCGGTTTACCTTTTTGGCAAGCGAACGATTATCTGGTATACGTTCACCGGAATTCAATCGATCGCTTATGAAATACTGGCTTTTTCTCCTGCTCCTCTTCAGTTGGCCAAGGCTGCATGGCCAGGCGCCGGTCGCCGGCAGCACCCGCAGTTTTCATCTTGCGGGGGATTCAGCAAGTGTACTGGTCCTGCCGGTTTCCCTGCGCTACGAAGACATTTACACCGATACCCCACTGGATCCGGCCCAACACAAAGGCGCCGAAACCGCCATTACGTTTGACAGCCTGGCCTTCGCGTTTTTGTCACAATCTGGCATCCACCCGCTACCGGCCGACCCGGCCGACTCCCTACAACAAAAACTGATCGCTTCCGGCAGGCACCTGCTACGTCCGGTTATACCCACAACATGGCGCAGTGTGCTGGCTCATACCGCTCAATCAGCAAGTGTCCGGTACATATTGGTTTGCTCGTTTCGGGTAAAAGTCGGTCCCGGTGGTTACTGGGACCCCAATACCGGAGCCATTGGCGCCAGTTCGTCCTACGGCCGCATGCACGCCGCTTTGCTCGACCCTTTTGCCCCGGACGGCAAACCCTGTTGGACCCAGGATGTAGAACTCCGCAAACTTCCCCGCCCCGATTCCAAGCGCTTCTCCGAAGCCGTTCAACTGCTCTTTCAACTTTTAAACTAGACTGACAATGAAAAACGCAATGTTGTTGGCCTGCCGTATCCCGGCAGCCCTGGCCGCTCTTTACCTGGCATTCACCTTTACTGCCTGTACTCCCCGAATGGTGCCCCCCCTGTTCGTAGACGAAACCTTTGCCAAAACCCCGGTTACCGAGCCTATTTATCTCCTGCCTGTCGTGGACCTGCGGGTAGATAAGAGCAAAGACCTGAAACTGAATGACAATGCGCTGAAACGCTTGTCTCCTACTTTTGAAAAAAGAGGATACGGAGCGCTGCGACCACTTACCGACCGTGCACTGGTGGAATCGTTGATAGAAGACGACTTTACCCATCCCGATCCGGAGATACTGTCCTCGCTCGGCCCGGAGAACTCCCGTTGGCTGTTCTGTCCGCTGCTCCACGACCTTAAATCAAAGATCACCTTCGGAAGCACAGCCAATGCCGAGATCTCCGGTTACCTGATCGATAAAGAACGGGGCACGATCGTCTGGCGCCACAAGGGCGTAGGACAGGCAGGCCAGGGAGGCGTGCTTGGCATGGCCATGAAGGGTGTAATAGAAGAAGAAGCCGTGAACAGCGCCTTCCTTTCACTAGCTGCAGCAGTTCCGCAAAATGGCGGCATCGCAAATGTCGAAGTAAAAAAATAGATCCCGATACAGGTCAATACCTGCACACCCTTTTTCATCACCGGCAAAAAAACATCAAGATGAAAACCAATCGAATTATCACGATTATCATGGGCCTCTTTCTGGTTACCGGGTCAGGCCTGATCGCCCAAAACCGCTTGTACTTCGATATCGGCGTGAGCCAGTTCAACCTGCTGAAAAAAGATCTGGCTTTTTACCCGGAGACCAACCACCGGTCCGGCACGCTCATTGATCTTGCATTCGGCTATAACGGAATCCGGGAAACCCAACAGGGCGGCTACCTGTGGAAGATCAACTTCAGCGCCGGTACATTTGACCGCCGGTTTGACAGCGCCCTGAGCGACAGCCCGACGTTTTCCATAACCAGCCATGCCGGTTATGCCTGGAACACCCTGCCCAACGGCAGGCTCCAGTTGCACACGATGGGCGGCTTCAACTGGCTCCGGATCAGCGGTCAGAAGCCGGAATCCTACCTGTCTACCTCCGGCAGCCATATCACCTACTACGGCACCGACCCGAGCTCGGCAGCCCTCGCCGCTTACTACAACCAGCTGGCTAATGAACCCCATCTGGTCACGATACAGGGCTTCCCGGCCACCAAACGCATGGCCTTCAGCCTGAACCTCGGCGCCCGGCTCAAGTTGCTTCAATCTCCAACCGGAACCGTCGACTGGTATTTTGACTATACACCCGTATTCTGGCACGGCGTACGCCACGACTGGCGGACGGGGATCGGATTCCGGTTCTAGGATAGGTCTTTGATTTATGCCCCCGCCTCCATTTGCCACAACAATTCCACACCACCAAACGAAATCCATCATGAAAAACACACAAGCCAATTTAACCACGCCAAATTCCGGACAAACCCTTATCCGCATCCTGACCTCCATCATCCTGGCAGCGGCTTTCCTCAACCTGGCCAGCTGCTTCAAGGAGCCCAATTTTGCCCCTTACTCCCAGGAAAAGTGTGAGCCCTGCCTGGAAGACCTGGATTGCTGCTGCAACCTGAAATGCCTGCCCTTTTATAATAAATCCGGGGTGTTCAAGCGGTGTGCTACGCCGCAAACAGGTTCCTGCCCGCAGTAACAGTCCCGGGCTCCTCCTTTCAGTTGTCAGGCCCCGGAACCCGGCAGCCGGCACACCCCGGGCCTGATAACTGAATTTTATCGCACACTTAAATCCACTCTACCTGTATGAAACATATACTGTTTAGCCTTTTGTTTTTGGGGCTTTTGTTGGCAGCCTGCACTCCGCACCGGACTGAACCCCGAACATTTTCGTGGGAGGAGATCAAACAGCTTACCCAGGACCGGGGCTATTGGGATGCCTACCGGAATCCGGACGGACCGGCCCGCACGATCAGCCTTTCGATCAGTCCTGATTCCAATGTACTGACCGATTCCCGAACCGGTTTGTTCTGGCAGCGCGGGTCATCTGACAGGATACCGACCAGTGCCGTGCAGGCATATGTAGACAGCCTGAACAGCAGTCAGTTCGGAGGCTACTCCGACTGGCGTACTCCAACAGTTGAAGAACTGTACTCTATCCTGGAGAACACGCGGAATGAACACGACCGGTTGTATTTGAATCCGCTCTTTGACAATTCCAAAATCAAATTAACCAGCGTTTTTCCCAACCAGGCCATGTTGATCAGCTGTGATGAAGTAATCCTGACGCTGTTGGACAAAACACCGATTGGCACCAGCCCGCTGTACATTGATTTTGCCGCCGGCATGAGTTGCGGGGCCGCCGGTCTCCGGGCCGTACGCGCCGTACGGCACTGACCGCCCCTGTTGCCAATGCCGGAATACACCTTATTCTTAACATCCATCAACTACTGGTACGATGAGATTTGCTCCTTTTTATATCGTTTGCACCACCTGTATACTGTTGCTCTGGACCGGGTGCAGCCAAAATCCGGAGCCGGGAGACTGGTCCAAAGCCGTTGCCGCCAACAGCATCGAGGCCTATTCCGCCTATCTTGCTAAATACCCGGATTCTGAAAAGCGTGATTCAATAGGGCGGCAACTGGACCGGCTGCGCCTGAAAGCAGCGTACGGGAAGTTTATTTCGCCAGGAGATGTCACCGGGATACAGACTCCCCTATTATTGTTCCGGCCGGAGAACCTGGGTTATGATCATCCACTGCAGGGATTCCCGTTGATCCTGTGTAGGCTCGGAGACTCTTCACTGGCCGTAGTCGATTGTTTCCGGGCCGGCAACCTGAAAAATATGGACCAGTCGAAAGGAATTGAACTGGTAGTTGCATCCGACCTGGAGCCTTTTGAGATCGCCCCTGAGGCAATGTACCGCCTGACCGGTTTTTGGGCTCAAAAGAACCCGGATATGATGCCGGACAGTCTGGCCAGCCTGGTCAGCCTCCAACGCAAAGCCATGCTTGATCTGTTCGAATCCGGCCAAGATCCAACGGAACAGCAATGGGCAGAATTTTACAGCGCCATACTGGCCGAGCGCCTGGAGGAACAGCCTGTAGAAGACATTCAGGTGGGCTGGTTGATGACCAATCCGAAGCAATCCATATTTAAAACGGTCGCCGGACTCGGAACCGGGATTGTACCCCGGAAGATATTCGTAGTACAGGGCGTAGAATATCTGGAGTAAACCTGCCGGAACGGCAGGTTAGCCGGACTGGCGAACGGATTGAACATTTTGCTTCCACTGGTAAATGAAACCTCGATTAATTATTAAATTAGCCGGGTAAAACCCGCTTTTTCTTTCCTAACCGCACCAAGTATGAAAACACTGGCTCCCGTATTGCTATGCCTGCATAGCCTCCTGCTCTCCATCAGCCTGTATGCCCAGCAACCTGCCAACGATAATTGCGCTAATGCAGCGGTGATCCAGATCCCCGGCGGCGGTTTTGCCTATGGCACGTTTGTCTCCGACACAAGCGATATGACAAATGCCACAGCAGAGCCCGGCGAATATTTTGCAACCCCCAACTATGTCAAATCGGTCTGGTTCGAGTTCACCCTGCCGGTACACCGGTCTATTAATGCCCAGATCATTGTGCTATCAGGAGATTCGGTTACCTGTACCTTATACCTGCCCTCTGGCTGCCTGCCCGGCCCAGGAGCGGTATCCGCCACCTTTATTGGCGAAAGTGGGGGAAAAATCGAAAATCCCTGTTCGGAATACGGCACCTACCGCATCCAGGTAACTGGTCTTGCCGGACTGGCCACCTCTGTTTTTATCAACCTTACCCTTGATTGCCCGGCAAAGCCGATGACTTCCAAATATGACTGCCCGGCTGATGCCTTTGTCTTCAACAATGGCAATCCGTTGCCACAGAACAGCTCCACCAGCACCGGCAAC
>SBHD01000113.1 GCA_006226345.1 Bacteroidota bacterium
CGAAATGGATCTGGTCATTATGCCAGAAGACCAATAGGGTAGGGAGGGTGAACATAAAGACTACCAGGATTTTTATTCCATTGGCAGCACGAAGGCTGTAATTGCTGATCCAAACCAATGCAGCCAACAGGAATATGCCCACGCCTGCCTGAATAAAACCACCATAAATACCGATCAGGAAGAAGGTTAGAATGGTTAATGGGTGCCGGTTCCGGCTCAGGTCAACGGTTGTTTCCCGTATCCATCTCTCGGGGCGCAATAACAACACCACCAACATGAACACCATCAGTCCGCCAATAGTATAGTTCATGGCCTGTTCACTTATCTCCACCGCCAGCATGGAACCTATTATTCCGCCAATTACGGAAGGTGCCAGCAGTGTGGTCGACCCGGCAAAGGTGGTTACACCGCTTTTTTTGAATTCACGCAGGGCAACCAAGGTTTGAAACGCTACACCGATCCGGTTGGTGCCATTCGCCAAAGGAGCCGGCAAACCGCAAATAAAGATAAAGATCGGGAGCGTGATCAACGACCCGCTCCCGGCCAACGTGTTTATTACTCCGGTAAGCACGCCTGCAACTACGAAAATGATGAGTTCCGCTAAACTCAGATCAAAAGATGAGAAATCCATTTCCATTCAGGCAGGCAAATTAAGTAGTCTTTAAAACTCAGCGCGCAAGGACAGGATAAAATTTCTGCCGGCCCCTGAAATTCCGGAGCTGTACGGCCTGTACCGCCGATCTGTCAGATTCTCCATTCCCGCACTTATCACCCAGAAGTCATTCAACTTGTACATTCCATGAAAATTCAGGGTATACCATTCCGGTGCGTATGTATTTCCGTTTGCATCAAGTGCATAGATCTCTATTTTGCCCTGCTCCTCCTGTGCGAGATCTGCATGACTGCGTTCTGCCTGGTATAGCACACCCATTTGTAAGGAGAGTTTCCCGGTACGGTACTTTAGTTTCGCCGACCCAAACAGGGGAGCAGCATGGCGGGACGGGCTTTTAATCCCGTCGTCAAGTTCCTCCTCGCCATCCTGATAATTCAGATCGGCTGCCAACCGGAATTGACGGGACAATTTTATTTCCATACCGGCCTGGATACCAAAAACACGTGCAACTGCAGCATTTTGTATCGCCTGGACCCGGCTCAGTTCCCCGTCATAAAGAATACTGTCCAATCCATTCAGACTATAGTTGCGGCGCACCAAAGCGTTTTTCAGGTGCGTGTAGTAGGCACTCAGATCGAGTTTAAGGGTGTTGCCAAAGACCCGAGCGATACCCAGGTCAGCATTATACGCATATTCCGGTCCCAGGTCAGGATTGGGCACCACTACGGCGCCTGGCTCGGAGTCAAACACTTTACCCATATCGTCCACATTTGGAGCCCGGAATGCAGTAGATGCACTGGCACTCAGGATCAGATTTTCTGATGGTTGCCATACGATACCGGCATTTCCCGTCAGGGCACCTTTATTCAATTCAGCCTGCACAAATGGAAAAGGGTAGAACGTGGTATCAAAGGCTGCTCCTAACTGAAACTGGTTATACCGAACCCCTCCCTGCAACGTAATGCTGGCAGAAGGCCGGATCTGCAAAGATGCATACACTGCATGCGATTGCCAGCTCGATTGCGGATAACGGGCCGGGCCGGGACTGATAATACCGATACGGATATCCTCATCCTGCCCGGTGGAGGTCACCTTGTCTAAGACACTCTCAAAGCCATAGTAAAATGTGCACATGCCGCTGAAATGTTTGGCGAGATCCAGGTTGACTGAATAAGCATCTACTGATTCGATCCGGCGTTCCCGTCGATCCTTGTTCAGATCCCGGCTGATGCGGCTTTCTTCAAAGACTTGCTGTGCGAGCCGGATCAACAGGTGATCGTATAGTGCTGCCTGCCCTTCGTAGGTAGCATTCAGATTGTTCATCATCCACTTTTGCGGCCCATAGTTCCATTCTGCATACCGGGGTAACCCATTGCGGGTACGTTGATGCCGGTCATAGCGTCCGTAATTGGATGTTTCTGAGTAATGAAATCCATATTGGAGGTCCCATTTCTCACCAGGAGCATACCGAATCTTCTGCATCAGGTTGAGCTGGGAGTAGCCGGAAGGGCGCTGGACTAACGGGTCCGGATTATCAATTACCACGTCGGCCCCGTCCTGCCGCTGTACATAATACAGATTGAGGTATTGCTCGGGTCCGTGGCTGCCCATTCTCAGATCACCATAGGTGTTCGAGCTGATACTGGTAGTAGCAGACCATTTTTTCCAGCCTGTATTGATATCAAAATGGGCGGTACGTTCCTGATTGGCGGAGGCAAACCTGGCAGCAGCTTTGCCTTTGATCAACATGGTATCCGATAAGGTAAATTGCGGCGTGAGCGTCTGAAAACTCATTACCCCGCCAATAGCGTCACTGCCGTAGAGGATAGAGCCGGGGCCGAACAATACTTCAGTTTGTTCTATTGCAAAGGGATCCAGGGAAATGATATTTTGGAGATTACCGCCTCTGAAAATGGCTGTATTCATCCGGACGCCATCGACAGCATACAGCAGTCGGTTCGTGGCAAAACCCCGGATCATGGGGCTGCCGCCTCCTTGCTGGCTTTTTTGGATGAACACTTTTCCGGATACACCGAGCAGGTCGGCAGCGGTCTGCGGGTTTTGAAGGGTAATATCCTCCGGATCTATTTGTATAATCCGTACGGGCACTTCATAAGAGGTTTGCTTCCAGCGTGTTGCTGATACCACAACCTCGTCCAGACCGAGTATGGAAGGTTCTAAAAGTAGTACATAACCCTGGTCTTCCAGATCACTGTACCGGAGCGTAACAGACTGGTAGCCAAGTCTGTGCACCTCAATTGACGGCGCTTCCTGAAAGGCTGTAATGTTTACCTGTCCCTGTGCATTTGAAATGGCTGCAAACCCGGTAGCGACATTATAAAGCGTTACTAACTCTAGCAGGTCTCCGGTCTCTTTGCTTTTTATCGTGAGTATTTGCCCTTTTCCGATAGTAGCCAGTACCAGCAGTAGTACCAGTAAGACAAATTGTTTCATAAATAGCAGGTTTACACTGACTTGCGCCAGTGTATGATTTGTTTTTTTTCGTTAAAATGACTGAAATAAAAGCGAAATTACCTGCTTAAAGCCTGGGTGGTGGGGTAGGGGGGGCTTTTTCAAAACCGCCCCTGACGCTTAGGAATGGGAAGTAATTTTTACAAAACACAATTTGTTTTAAGCGAAAATTGCCTGCATTATATACAAAGAGGGACTTAAAGAAGTCCAGAACCTGTTGCTGATGCTTCTGACGATCCGGGGAATCAGCCAGGATTATTGATATCAGGCCGGCAATCTGACGATTTAGATGTGTTTCCTTCCGGTCCGGCCAACAGGTGTAGAATATGGAGTCAGTGTGCGTTTCGGTCTTTACCACGTCATACATCTGGTGCAGGTACTCAAATTCGCCAGCGTGCTCCCAGTTTAGCTGCTGTGCATCGGCTTGCGAAAAACGCAGCAGCACCAGTGCGTCGGGTTGGCTGTTGAGCAGAATCTGGTGCCTGACATGCCGGCGTATTTTTACTTTCTGCCAGTGCAGCCAGAGGCCAGTGCCCAGTACAGGCGCCAGTAAACTAAGCAGGAGTAGTAAGCCGGTAATGCGTTGCACAGTTCGGAGTTTTGAAAAAGCACAGCAAGGTACGATAATTTAGCACCTGATAATTACTCCATAATTTATATTATGTTAAATAGTGAAATGGGAAACCACAAGCCTCTGGCAGATTGGTGTTTGGGTCGTCTTATAACGCCAAGGGAAGGCTGCTTCTGCTTTGCTGTTTTTATATGGCCTTTCGTTTCAGCACACGCATCATATCAACCGCACGCCCGTCGTAACGTCGTAGCTGATGAATCATCGGGCAATTATCCCTCCTTTTACAAATCTGCATGAACTCTAATTTGAAGTACGTATATGTCATACCCCTTGAAACAAATTGTTTGCTTTTCTATTAATCAGTTGTAAGTTGTTGATTTTCAATAATGTTCACTCCCCTACCCTCCTGTCGGACTGAATGGATTTAGTCCGACAGGTACATTAATTTCCTTATCTTGGCACATCATTACTGACCACTATATTTATATACTATGGCAATGATCACCGATATTCCACCGGATCCGATTAAAGCAGAACTTGAAGAATTACATCATATCCTGCATGACACCATCCCTTCCAAGCGGTTGGAAGAAAACCTGCTAATCGCCACCTGGAACATCCGGGCCTTTGGCGATATCACGCGCAAGTGGGAAAGCTCGCAAGATGATTCACCCCGCCGGGACCTGCACGCCGTGCGTTGCATTGCAGAAATTGTCCGCCATTTTGATGTGATCGCCATACAGGAGGTAAAAGACAATATCCGGGGCTTACGTGACCTGATGAAAGTACTTGGACTTAACTGGGGTCTAATCCTCACAGATGTGACCAAAGGCTCTGCCGGTAACGGTGAACGTATGGCCTACCTGTTTGATACCCGACGGGTGCAACTGTCCGGCCTGGCTTGCGAACTGGTCGTACCGGAGGAGCGCACGAGTAATATTTCCTCGGACGCCTTAAATCAGCAGTTTGCCCGAACGCCCTATGCAGTTGGTTTTCGATCTAATAATGTGACGTTCGTTCTGGTCACCTTGCATATCCTGTATGGCAAAACCGCCAAAGACCGGATCCCGGAGCTCAAGGCTATCGCCAAATGGCTGGGAGACTGGGCCAAAGACATTAATGACTATGAGCAGAACCTCATTGCTCTGGGTGATTTTAACATCGAAGCACGCGGTGACCTGCTGAATGAAACCTTTATTTCTGAAGGATTGCACATTCCGGAGGGACTGGCTGATGCAACTCGCTCGATCTTTAATGAGACCAAGTACTACGACCATATCGCCTGGTTTGACGGCGCTAATGGAATACCCAAACTATCCATGCGCTTTAATCAGGGCGGCACTTTTGACTTTGTGGGGAAGGTGCTGAAGAACCGAAGCCTTTCCCGCCAGCAGTTATCCTGGATGATTTCCGACCATTACCCGCTTTGGGCGGAATTTGAATTTGAAAAGGACGATAAATTACTTCACGAAGATCCCAGTCAACGTAGCATGAAAAAGCCCCCGGCTCAGGAATAGGCGCCTCTACCCTATCAGAGTTGCACAAGGGATAAAGTCTTTAATTTTATTTCTAACCGGGCAACGTTTGCTCGCTAAAAAGCCTATACCTTTACGCGCCTGCCCCGTACCCAACTCCTTGTCCAGTAAGCTTATTCTGTTTTTCAATGAAAAACACGTATTACGACTTAGTTGCGCAAACGTTTGATTTCCCCCAAGACGGTTTCAGTCTGAAAGACAATCGCTTGTTATTCAACGATATCGACATACATGATCTGATCCAGAAATACGGCTCGCCACTCAAGCTTACCTATTTGCCCAAGATTGGAGAGAAGATTCTTACTGCCCGGAAATTATTCCGGGATGCGATCCAGCGACACAATTACAATGGCAAGTATGTATATTGTTACTGCACCAAGAGTTCGCATTTCGCCTTTGTGTTGAATGAAGTGTTGGAAAATGGCACGCAGTTGGAAACCTCTTCCGCATTCGACATAGACCTGGTCTGGCGTCTGTATCGCCTGGGTAAGATTAACAAAAGCACTACGATCGTAAACAACGGGTATAAGCCCGGTGCATACCTCCGGAAAATTGCCCGGCTCATTGATGAGGGCTTTCAGAACGTCATTCCGGTGTTTGATAATCCACAGGAAATCGACAACCTGGACAGTATGCTTAAGGCCCCTAAGTGCCAGGTTGGTATCCGGCTGGCAACAGAGGAGGAGCCCAATTTTGAGTTCTATACATCCCGCCTGGGTATCCGCCAAAGCGGGGTAATGGATTTCTATAAGACTAAGGTGGAGCCCAACCCACGTTTTGAATTGAAGATGCTCCATTTCTTTGTCGATACTGGCATCAAGGATTCCATTTATTACTGGAGCGAACTAAAAAAAGGAATCAAGACGTATTGTGAATTGCGAAAGGTCTGCCCAACCCTGACCTGCCTGAACATTGGCGGCGGTATGCCAATTCGCAACTCGCTTGGGTTTGAGTATGACTACCCTTATATGGTCAATGAGATCATTCGCCTTATAAAGGAATACTGCGATGACGAAGGAGTGCCGGAGCCCGACTTATATTCGGAGTTTGGTAAATACACCGTCGGAGAAAGTGGTGCGACTATATTTTCGGTGATCGGCAAAAAACAACAAAACGATGCCGAGCAGTGGTATATGCTGGACAATTCCCTGATCAATACCCTGCCGGATAGCTGGGGGATCAAGGAGCGGTTTATACTGCTTCCGATCAACCATTGGGATAAGGAATACCAGAAAGTCAATATCGGTGGTATCAGCTGTGATAATGCGGACTACTATAACTCCGAGGCGCATATCAACCAGGTATACCTGCCTGTATACGATGAAGAGAAAGATGAGCCGCTTTATCTCGGCTTTTTCCATACCGGTGCATACCAGGAATCACTCAGCGGTTATGGAGGCTTGAAACACTGCCTTTTACCTGCTCCCAAGCACATCCTCATTGATAAAAACTACTATGGAGAGTTTACCGATTGGGAGGTATTCCAGGAACAGGATGCAGACTCCATGTTGCGCATTTTAGGATACGACTCTCCTTATGCATCCTGATCCGCTATACACTCCAGTTACCGAGGTATTTCAGAAATAATTTTGCCAGATTTTCAGCATCAGAAATTCCCCTGTGGTGGGTTCCGGTGAATAAAATATCCTCCTTTTCCACGGCTTTTCGAAGGCCGATGGGACGCCGCAGCCGCTTCATTGACATATATTGCTCCTTCAGGTTGGCATGTTGTTCTGCCCATTCGAAATCCAGGCGGTGCAGGCGGCAGTCATTTATAAACATCTTTTTGTCAAAAGAGCCCCAGGAGCAAAGTACATAGTCCTCCTCATCGATCCGGGCCCAATCCCAGAATTCTTCGATCACATCCGGAAAGGTGTCTGCCCGGTTGACATCAAGCTGATCGATTGTGGTTAGTTGCCGGCAGAACGGAGACAATGTCGGGTGTACGATCGGACGGATAAAGCGGTTGAATCTGCCTCTTACCTCGCCATAATGGTTGATCCGGTATGCACCGATCTCAATTGTCTCCTGGACAAAACCGGGAGGCATGTTTTCCCAACAGGTGGCTTCAAGGTCATAAATAATAAAATTTTTCATCGCGTTTAAGTTTCGCGGTGAAGGATTGAGGTTATCGTAATCCGATCCGGTGTAATATGTACCAAAACCATAAGCGGATCCGCCGTTTCTGCGAAGTATAAAAAAAGCGGATTTCCCGTTCAGGGTCAGGCATAACCGAATCGGGGTGTGAAAGCGGAAAATCTATTGCTCCTGCCGGTTGCTGAGCAGTCCTGTTCCGCTGGGTGGTGTTGGTGGCATCTGCCAGTCCTACACCGGTATTGGTGACCAGATTGACACTTGGTACTATACTCAGTCCGTCCTGGTGTAGTATGCTGTAAAACCAGGCGTATGCCCAGGAGTTAGTTCTCCCGGACCTGGTTTGCCGGAACTTGTCAAGCATATAGGTTTGCGCCATCGGATCCGATAAGAAACGCTGAATTGTCCCGTTTCGTTCAAATTGATCCAGTTCCTTCAGGTGCAGATCCATCTTTTCCCAGGCCCGGCGCCAGGATGCCCAACCCCACACAAAGGTGAACCGGGAAAAATAGTAACTGGTGGTGGGATCCGGGTCAGCAGCCAAATTGGAACAACCAATATGCATGATCCGGTCCGAATTCCGGTACCGCTCCAGTAATTCCGTGCAAAATGGGAATAAGCTGAGATCCGGCATACAGTCGTCCTCCAGAATAATCCCGTACTCTTCTTGCGCAAAAAACCAACTGACCGCTTCGTATACTCCCTGGCGTAACCCTTTATTTTCGGATCTAAAGAGCGTTTTCAGTGTTGTAGAGTCTGACGGTCCCAGTTCTTCGATCAGTGCCCGAACTTCACTGGTGCGTTCCTGATCTGCTGCAACATGCTGACGCGGGCCATCGCAGTGGGCATACAACCGGACAGGAGCAGCCAGGCGGATCTGTTCCAATACCTGACGGGTTTGTGCAGGTCGGTTAAACGCTAAAAGCAAAACAGGTACCGCGCAAGCCATGAATTGTGGTTAAAAGTTTAGAGTTTTGGGCCAAAATAAAGGTATTCTGCCGATGCTTGATATTTTTAAAAAGGTTTACATCAAATTGCGGAAATGGACAGAAGGCGATCTGGGTATCCCTGTCCGGAATGATGTCCCCACCGAACGGATCGGTACTCCATACGGTGGGTGGATCATTCCGCGCGGACAATTGGATCAAAATGCAGTTTGTTACCTGGTCGGAGCAGGTGAAGATATTTCTTTCGACCTGGGACTTGCTCATCTTTACGGTTGTCCGGTCCATACGTTTGATCCCACTCCGCGGGCTATTGCGCATGTCAACCAGCTGATTGAAAACCTGAAGTCCGGTGTGCGCACTAAATGTGTTACCAGCCCGGACGGGTACTATCCCGAATACCCGCCAGCCCTGGCTGCTCAACTGCATTTTCATCCGTACGGCGTGTGGAACAAAGACGAAGTCTTGAAATTTTATGCGCCGGAAAACGAGGCGCATGTGTCACACTCGCTGGTTAACCTGCAAAAGTCTGACGCTGCAATAGAGGTGCCCGTTCGGGCCTTGTCTGCCATTGTTCATGAATTAGGCCATGATCATATAGACCTGCTCAAACTCGATGTGGAGGGCGCGGAGTACCAGATCCTGGAGGAGGTGATCGAAGGCCGGGTGCAGGTGCGGATCCTTTGTATCGAATTTGATGAAACGGCAGCCAACCACCTGGACCGACATTATCTCAAGCGCATCTCCCGGTGTCTGGAGGATTTACAAAAGATCGGTTTTGAAGTGGTTGGCAAGGAACCGGATTGCCGGAATTATACTTTACTTTTTACTCCTGGCAATAGTTAACCAATCAGACGTTATGAACGTAGCGTTAATCAGCACCTACAAACATGGCGGCGCAGGTGCAGCCACCCGGAAACTATACGAGGCATTGCAGGAGATCGGTGTGCCGGTCGATTGGAAGGTGGCAACCCCTACCCTGCCCCGCCGCTGGCCATTTTACGCAGAACGGCTTTCCTTTTTGCCATATGAACGGGACAAATCGGTAAGATTTTCCTTTTCGCTGGCCAATTTTGGTGAGGATATCAGTCGTGATCCGATTGTACAAAAGGCTGATATACTGCATTTTAACTGGATCAGTCAGGGTTTTTTGTCACTTAAAGGCATTCAAAACCTGGCCCGCCTGAACAAGCCGATCGTGTGGACCATGCACGATATGTGGGCCTTCACCGGCGGCTGCCACTACAGCGGCTCCTGTGAAAACTATCGCGTCGCGTGTGGCAATTGTCCCTTTCTGAAGCGCCCGGGCCCGAGCGATCTGTCACACCGGATCTGGCAGCGAAAAAAGCTCCTTTTCCCGAAAGGAATGCATTTCGTCTCTTCCAGTGAATGGCTGGCTGAAATGGCCCGGAACAGCAGCCTGCTACGGGATTATCCAGTTGACGTCATACCCAATCCGATCGATACGGCTGTTTTCAAACCGATGGATGCAGCCGGCGTTACCGCCTTTCGCCAACAGTATGGTATCCGGGAGAATACTTTTGTGCTGTTGTTCGTTGCGGTTAAGGTACAGGAGGAGCGAAAAGGATTTCGCTATTTCAAAGAGTCCCTGTCGTTGCTGAAGCAACAGCAGCCGGACCTGCCACTTAGTATCCTGGTACTTGGCCAGGGGGATCCGGACAGTTTGGGGTCGCTGCCCTACCCCATTCATTCGCTTGGAATGGTTCGGGACCTGGATCTGCTGAGCCGGGCCTATGCCGCTTCGGATGTATTTGTGATTCCTTCCCTGGAAGACAATCTACCCGGAACTGTACTTGAATCATTGGCATGCGGCACTCCTGTAGTCGGCTTTCAAACCGGGGGCATTCCCGATATGGTTGACCATCAAAAGAATGGAGTGATAGTGCAGCAGCGGGACAGTGAAGGGTTGGCTAAAGGTGTTCAATGGGTTCTTGATGGTGATATCCCTTATGAAAAATTGCGGGTTGCCGCACGGGAAAAAGCGGTGCGTGTTTATGCCAATAAAGTGGTGGCTAACCGGTTTTTGCGCCTGTATGAGCAGGTTTTGGGCAAGTAGTCTCCGGAATTAAAATGCTGCCTGAACGCAACAGCATTCAGGCAGCATCTGAAAGAGGCATCCTCCCCGGTACTTAATTTTTCCGGCGCTTTGGTTTGGCGCGACCGGCCGGTTTGGTCGTTTCCCGGGTCGGTTTTTCGGGTGCGGCCGGTTCTGGTAGTTTGTCAGCGCTCTCCAGCGGATGCGACCGGAACCACAGGTACAGACTACCGATAAACAGCAGCAGAATAATAGCAGATGCCGCCATGGATATGCGTTCGCCCAGGAAGAAAGACTGTGGCTCGAAGCGCATTTCCAGTTTCATATTCTGTCCGGCAGGCAGACGCATGGCACGCAGTAAATAATCGGCTTTAATAAAGTCGTCTGCAGGTTCGCCATTCAGGAAGCATTTCCATCCCTTGGAAGGCGGGTAATAAATTTCAGAGAACACCGCCAGCTGGTCTGAAGCACAGGAGTATTCATATTCCATTTTGGTCGGGTGATAATGGGTCAGCCGGATACTGGCGTTGCTGTCTGGCTGGATCTGAAGGCCGTTCAGCGCGTCAGCATACGACTGCTGAATAACTGCTTGTTGCAGTGGCTGGAGATCACCCAGGGCATACAGTTCTGTATCGCCATCGGGCACTACCTGATAACCTTCCACAAACCAGGCATTACCACACGCTTGTGGGTTGCGCATCACTTCACCCTGTTGGCTCACAATGTATTTACCATTGAGCATCCCGATTATATGGAGGCTCCGGCCGAGGTCCTTGTTCAAAAAGGAATCCACCACTTCCTGATAGCGTTGCAACTTGGCTGCATGATACCCGCTCAGGCTCTTGTGGAAGTAAGAGGTAGTGGCATTTCCAGTGATACTGCCTCGTGCCAGATCCAGCACACGGTAATGCGGATCCGGATCCTGCTTGATCTGCAAATCATACTCGGCTTCCTGAGGGGGCCCTATAGCTAATCTTTCATTTTGATAATCTTCGCTTGTAAGGGTTCGGGTACACACCATCCAATGGTCGGCCAGTGCCGTCAGTCCGATTAGTACCACTGTCAAAGCAGGCTTGAGCCGGTTGTTCAAACCCAGCCACAGCATTCCTACTGCAACGCCTACAAACATCAGGGAGCGGAATACATCCGAGCGCAGCATATCTGCGCGGTCCTCCTGGAGCAGATTCAGCAGTGCCGGGTCTTGTTGGAGGGCATTATCATACTGGCCGGAAGTACTGCCCAACATAAATGCGAGCAGGCAGAGGCCGGCAGAAATACCCGCCGCCCACCAAAGTGCTTTTCGTTTCCGCTCCGTGGGCGTATCCGGATTAAAAAAGTGTTGCAATCCCAGAGCTGCCAGGGCCGCAAAACACAATTGCCCCAGTCCCAGTGCCATTGAAACAGCCCGGAACTTTTTAAACATCGGTAGATAATCGTAGAAGATATCATTGAGGAAAAAATATTTCCCCCATGCCAGGGAGATCATGAAAAGCCCTCCCGCAAGAAGCCAGTATTTCGTACTCCCTGGCACCAGCCAGGCGCCGAGGAAGAACAGGAAGAATACAATAGCACCAAAATAGATGGCTGTACCCACAAACGGCTGTTCACCGGTGTAGAATAAACCTTTTATCTGGTTGCGGACCTGCGGGGCTACGGCATTATACAACTTGGTATCTTTAAATGATTCCCCGCTACCACCGCCGGCATAATGCGGAACGATCAGGGTCAGGCTCTCTTCAATTCCGTAACTCCATCCGAACAGGTAGTCCTTGTCCAATCCGTCTCCTTTGGATTTTTTACTGGTCAGCTCCGATTTGCCCCTGATAGTCTCCTGGCTGTACTCATAGGTCGGCCAGAGTTTGGACAGGTTGGAAGCAAAGCCCAAAGTGATGGCCAATCCGCTAACTACCAGGCCTTTAGCCCAGTTGATATAAGATTTGCTCCGGATGGCATCTACCAGTTCTGCCAGAAAGAACAATCCGCAGAGCAACAGGGTATAATAGGTGATCTGGACGTGGTTGGCATACACTTGAACAGCCATAAACAAGGCCAGCAGTCCACCCCCGACCAGCAGTTTACCCCGAAAGGCAAGCACGGCGCCCGCTAAAACGCCCGGCGCCAGTGCCAGGGCGATCATTTTGGTGGTGTGACCGGTGATCAACAGGTCTACATTATACGTGGTGATGCTAAAAGCGATTGCACCTAATATACTGATCCGCCAATCGATCTGGAGCACGACCAACAAGAGGTACATACAGAGCATAGCCAGCAACACCTGGGTCCAGATCGTTGTGCTGATATCCGTCCAGAGCAACAAGCCACGGTAAACGGGAATGGTCAGGTTCCCATGGGTCGGAGAATAGATCTGGTATGATGGCATACCCCCGAAGGCGCTATTGGTCCAAAGTGGTGCAGTACCTTCTGTTTTCAGGTATTCCTGTATCTCGGTCTGCATGCCGCGGGCTTTGTCGTTATCCGATTGGGCCAGCACCTTTCCGTTAAAGGCATTGGGTGCGCAAAAGATAGCGGCAACTGCTGCCAGGACAACGATAGCAATAACGTGCGGGATAAACTTCTTAAAATCCATGCTTGAGTTACTTGGTCAGTCTTGTGTAAATATGGAACCCCGGGGTCACGAAATTCCGGGCTAAGGTATTGAATCGCGGTTAAACTACCTGCAGGCTGATATGTATCAGTTGAGTTTCTTTATAAGTGCAGTAAGGGCGGGGCCGGGTATTTCATGCCCGCCTTCAAAGGTGCTTTCTTCAAAGTCCACACCACCAGTGGTTTCGATCTCCCGGAGTTGCTCAAAATGCTGGTTGGTCAGAAAAGGATCTGTCGATCCGTACAGGAGATACAGGTTTTTATCCGATAAGTAGTCCTTATGGGCCTGGTAGTCCAGGTCTTCCGGCGGCATGCCGCACCAGAGTATGAGGTCATGGAAATTTGGGTGGTAACGCAGGATCCACCGGCAGATCGTTGCTGTGCCCTGGGAAAAGCCTAGCAGGATGATACGGACATCCGAAGGCAGCTCGGGTTTGAATCGGTTCAGAATGCTTTCCAGGTATGAAGCATTGTCGGCGATCTCGTCTTCCCGCAGGTGGCGGGTCATCCAGGTGGCTCCCACATCGCCGGAAAAGCCCTTTTTATAAAAATGATTCAGCGCTTCCGGCGCTACAACCAGTGTTTTTTCGTTATTAAGGAGTTGGAAATTCTGGAGGAAGTCAGAGGCCAGCTGAGCATACCCATGGCAAACGATCCACAACTGCCGAACATCGGGTCCGGGCGTCCCAAGCGTATAATAATGGGCGGTTTTGGTGACGTTCAGTTTGTGGTGCTCCATGGTCTTGTTTATTGGGAGCAAGATAGGCATATCCAGTTGTTAATAAATAGAAAATGCGCCTTCAGGGTTTTCATGGATTAACATATCAGGCGAATCTTGCATGCAAAAATTGTGGAGCGCCATGTGCAATTTGAGTACTTTTGCCGCAAACTTTTAGAAAACTTTATCCATCACACAAAAACATTCAATAATGAACAAAAGACTGTTTTATCTATTTGCCCTTCTTGGTTCGATGGTCGCATTCGCTCCAGCCTGTGGGGATTCTGATCCCTGTAAGGATGTTGATTGCGGTGTAAACGGAACCTGTTTTGAAGGTGTATGCGTATGTAATGTCGGGTATGAAGGCAGTGGCTGTGCTGAAGAATGGGCCACTAAATTCCTGGGTTCCTACCTGGGTTCGGATGTCTGCGACGGCACAACATACAATCTGACCAAACCTGCTGTAATTACACGTATCAGCGAATCGAAGATCCAGATCGCCAACTTTGGTGGTTTCGACTCGATCCTTCAGGCAGATATTAACCTGGCAAATGCCAGCTCCACTACCGCAGAGGTGATCAGCTATAACTACACAGATCCGGCTGGCCGCGTATTTGTAGGCGATGGCGAGATCAATGGTAATACCTTGAGCGGCGCATACACCGTAACGTATTCGGACGGTACTTCTGAGTCTTGCACGTTCAACTACACGAAGTAAGTCAGATTGTTCACCGTAAAATAAAACGGGTCGGCGGAACTTCCGCCGACCCGTTTTTTATTGCAATCTTACAAGGTATAAGGCTTAGTTGCCACCTTCCTTTTTAGTAGCCCCACCGCGCTTTTTCTGCTGTTCTGCGCTTTGTTTGGTATCCGAAGTGACCGGAATTGCGCCACTCCGTGTTTTTTGCTCTTCTACATTCCCTTCCTGAGCAGCGCCGCTACGCGTTTTTTGCGGATCGGTCGGAGCCGTCTGCGGCAGTGGGTCTTTTGTAGCGGCAGGTTTGGTCGTTGTGCGACGGGTAGAGCGGGAAGAAGCCGGTTTGGCATTAGCCTGTTCTGCCAGGTATTCGTCGAAACGACGCTGCGCTTCTTCATTTACCCGAAGGGTGCACTCTTCCTGCTTTTGAGCACGGAATTCATCCAGCTGAGCCGTGATGGCTGCAGCAATTTCCTGCTTTTGCTGTTCCAGCGTTTTACCGCTGCCAAAAGCGGTCAGCAAAGTAAATCCGGCACAAACAACCAGGCCGGCGAGGATAAGTTTCTTATTCATAGATCTTGTTGTGTCTTTGGATAGTGAATGTTTTGGTTGGAAAACAGTGTAAGATTTAGAATCTTACTGTACCGTATTGGCAGCTTCTGCTTCTGCTTTCAGGCGGTCCACTTCGGCTGTAACACGGGCTTCGAATTCAGCATCGCATTTGGCATTTTCCTCGCTTTCAATAGCGGGCATGCCAGCCTCAACGCCCTTCTGGATTTCAGCCTGAACCTGCTCTTCTGAGAGCAGTTTTTCGCCGCAAGAGGCCAGACCAATGGTCAGGATGCCACCGGCAATAATTCCAAGGAGTGTTTTTTTCATGTGAAAAAGAGTTTTACAGGTTTAAAATTGCCTTGCAAAAGTAGGCGATCACTATTGGCTTAACATGATTGCCTGACTTTTTTTAATCTAAAATTTGATGACATGCGCTATGTAGACGGACAATTACCTAAAAGTTTCTGGTATCAGGTACAAAAAAACACCCGCCGGCATACTGCTCATCCGCCTCTGCCTTTACAACACAAAGCGTGGTTTCTGCAAATTAATCAGAAGTGAGCCTTCAATCGTTCCTAACGGATTTTTCTTTGGTACATTGTGCCACCATTCATTACCGGCCTTAAAAACCCTTGAAGAAGAAATACCCCCATGTCACGGATTATTCCGCTACCTGTTGTATGCTTCCTGATTTCCGGCATCCTGCTGCTGGTTTGCCTGCCTGTTGCTATACGGGCACAAGTCGAAGATCCGGGAACTGCGGAATTACTGGAGAACTTCTTCCGGGATAATGAACAAGCGGCTGAATCTGATGCCCAGTTGTTCCTGGAAAACCTGCAGCAGCTCCGCCTGAACCCGTTGGACCTGAACCGCGCCACACGGGAAGACCTGGCAGATCTTCAGTTGCTTACAGAAATCCAGGTGGAAAACCTGCTGGCCTACAGGGCTGCCTGTGGAGCGTTTCTCAATATTTATGAATTGCAGGCAGTGCCGGGAGTGGAATTGCCGGATATCAGGCGCATACTGCCTTTTGTCCGCGTTGAAACAGGTCTGGATACGCGTAATACTTCCCTGTGGCAGGGTGCCACCTCCGGCGCAAATGAACTTATCCTGCGTTGGGGAAAGCAGTATCCTCCCAACTATTCCGGCACAGTGGAAGGGAAACCGGACGCTTTGGCGATGCGCTACCGACACTCGTTCGACAACCGGTTGTGGTTTGGAATAACTGCAGAGAAGGATCCGGGTGAGGCGCTTTTTGCCGGCAGTAACAAGCAGGGATTTGATTTTTACAGCGGACACCTGTATATCCGTGACTTGAACGATAAGGTCCGGATGCTGGCATTGGGTGATTATTCAGCCCGGATGGGGCAAGGGCTTTTGCTGCAAACCGGATTTGCCCCCGGGAAGTCTGCGGAAGCAACCGCTATTGCCCGGGGTGGGCGACGGTTACGACCCTATGCTGCATTTGGTGAAACCTATTTTCTTCGGGGTATTGCTGCCAACCTTAACCTGGGTCGCAAATGGGAATGCACCGCGCTGTTTTCCTCCAGAAGGCGGGATGGCAATTTACTGGCCCGAACAGATACGACTGACCAGGAGTTTGCCGATCAGGTGTTTACCGCATTGCAAACTTCCGGATACCACCGCACACCCGGAGAAATTGCCGATGAGAAGGCGATCCGGGAAACGGTCGGCGGATTAACCGTTGCCCGGATCTGGAAAAACGGACAGGTTGCTGTAAACGGACTGCACGTCCGGTATGACAGGCCCTGGGAACCCACGGAGGCGCCGTACCGAAAGTTCCTGTTTGCCGGCCGTTCTTTAAGTGGTGCAAGCCTGGATTATTTCTGGCGCAGCCGCAACTGGTTTGTCTTTGGAGAATGGGCCGGTAGTGAAAACGGTGGAACGGCCATGGTGAATGGTCTTTTATTCAATGCCGACCGGCATGTCACCCTGGCCGTATTACACCGTGGCCTGGGGCGGGACTACCAGTCTGTTTACGCGGCTCCGTTTGCCGAGACATCGGGGGCCAACAACGAAAACGGCCTCTATATAGGGGCAGACGTGCGGTTTGGAAAACAATGGAAGATCAATGCCTATGCGGATGTATGGAAGCACCCCTGGCTTCGGTTTGGTGTCGACGCGCCGTCCAGGGGAAGTGAATACCTGGGCCGGTTGATCTGGGCGCCAGTACGCGGCGTTGCCATGTATGTGCTCTGGCAACAGGAGATCAAGGAGCGGAATGCAACAGAGCATCCTGGATTGGAGGAGCATAAACGCCAGCGTTTTCGGATCCATGCAGACTACAAGGTCAGTCCGGCACTGGAACTTCGCAGCCGGGTGGAATGGTCCCGTTTTTCAGCCGGTCCGTCGCCTACCTCTGGTGGTTTTCTGGCGTATCAGCAGGCTGTATTCCGCCCGTTGGGCTTCCCTTTAACGGGTTCGGTTCGGTTTACGATCTATGATACGCAGGATTTTGATTCCCGGATCTACACTTTTGAGAACGATCTATTTTCCGCATTATCCATACCGGCATTTTCCGGACGAGGCTCCCGGTATTTCATCAACCTGAGTTGGCGGGTCAACCGCTGGTTCAGGCTGGAAACGCGTTTCGAGCAGACAATCCAACGCCTGGCCGTGACCAGCAGTGGCTTTACAGGACGCCGGTCTTTCTGGAAAGTGCAGGGCCGCTTCCGTTTCTGAGGCGGGGTAATACAAAAAGGCGTCAGACCTGTAAAGCCTGGCGCCTTTTTGAAATTATCGTCTGCCGGATTTTAATATCCGTTCACGGCTACAACTTCGTTGATTTCCGGGATCTTGCCTTTGATTGCTTCCGCAATTCCAGCCTGCAGTGTCATGCCTGACATAGAGCAGGACTCACACATTCCCAGCCACCGGATCTGTACATTCATATCGTCTGTTACATCCACTACTTCGACATCTCCTCCGTCTACCCGGAGGTGCGGTCGAACAGTGCTCAGTGCTTCTTCAATCCGCTGTAACAGATCGGTTTTTTCTTCTATTTGCATGCAGTGCGGTTTTAGATTGACAAAGGTACAACAACCTAAACCGGAAATTGATCAATTTTGGGTGCTCTGCCTGAGTTTTTCCCGGAAATTCTCCCGGAATTTTTTCACTTTCGGGCCAACCACATAGATGCAATACGGTTGATACGGGTTATCCTTGTAATAGTTCTGATGATAGGCTTCAGCCTTGTAGAACTTATCCAGCGGGGCTATTTCAGTGACGATCGGGTCGTCCCAAATTTCACTTGCGGCACTTTTCGCTGCTTCTGCAATTGTTTTTTGTTGAGGGCTGTGGTAGTATATCGCAGAACGGTACTGCGTGCCGACATCGTTCCCCTGGCGGTTCAGGGTGGTAGGATCATGCACCGTAAAGAACACCTCCAGTATCTCTTCAAAGGTAACCACAGTGGGATCAAACGAGATTTGCGCCACTTCAGCATGGCCGGTTGTGCCGGTACATACTTCCTTATAGGTTGGATTGGCCACATGTCCGCCGGCATACCCGCTTTCCACTTTTATAACGCCGTTCAATTCCTGGTAAACGGCTTCGATGCACCAGAAACAACCGCCTCCAAGAGTAGCGACTTCCAGTTTGTTGCTATCAGGTGTCATACCTTCGGAAGTAGCGGTAGAATTTGTAGTGTCAGACATAGTTGCCTCATTTTTTGCGGTGTCCTGGGCGTAATGGCAGGAGGCGCCAAACAACGACAGCACCAGTATGAAAAATAGTTGTTTCATTGTAAAACGAATTTTAAACACGCTTGTAACCAATAACGGCCATCCGGATAAAATGGTTTACCAATGGCGGTGGCACAGGGTGAATTGTCGCGCCGGAAACATTTGACCGCCGCGCTGGTGGACAAGGGCATCAAAGAGAGCCTGGTGCTTCAAGAGGAGCCGTCAGTCGTTGCACCGCCACTTTTTCGGCGCCTGGCAAAAGGTCCAGAAAGCGCTGCAGCCCTTTCCATTTGTCGTCATCCAGTTCATAGCTGATGTTGTGCCTGAAATAAGCTTCCACATCAATACCTGGAAGTGCAGGAATGATTTGAGTCAATTCCGGTATGTTGGCAATGCCGGCCTGTAGTGCTGCATTGAATTGGTGGATAAATGCCTGTTCCACAGGACGGGTGCTAACCCAGGCGGCAAATACAAAAGGCAGGCCGGTCCAATCCAGCCAGGCTTCACCAAGATCATAGACATAGGGATATTTGCCGATCAGGCCAAATGCACGGTCGCCGATGACCAGCCCTGCGGTATCGCCTCCAATGTGCTGTTCAAAGCCGGGAGTAGCGGGAATAAATTCCGGGTTGATCTTCCAGTAATCGCGACAGAGAATAGGCGTCAGGGTCGCAGATGTTTTGGAGTGAAAATCCAAATAAATACGCTTTATCTCCCGGATCGGTTTTTCGGAAAATATACACACTGTTTTTACCGGACCGGTTGTACCGATACAGAAATCCGATACGACATAGGCTTTGGGGAGGTTTGGAATGATCGCAACCGGTGCAAGTGCAATATCGGCATCTCCGGCAGCCAGCTTCCGGGCACAATCGGCGGGAATATCCAGGCTGAGATCAATACGGGCAGACACTGCACTTCGATAAATACCGTATATCAGAGGTTTGGTATTGAGATAACTAACGGCTGTCAGGCGTAGTTTTTCCATAAAGGGTGTCCAAGAACGGATTTTTAGAATTGTCAGGATTGCACCACAGGGAGGTCGATATACCCCCGCCACTGTTTGTCTTCTTCAAATTTGGTTTCAGTATGGTCCTGAAGGATGTTGTACAAGGTATCCCGTTCAATTGCCCTGCGCCCTACCCTTCTGATCAATTCCACCAGTTGTTGGGTGGACAGTGCCGGGTTCTGTTCCTCTGAGCCAGCCATGGAGTATATCTTGGTGGTGTCATCGATAGTGCCGTCAATGTCATCCACCCCGAATGCCAGGGACATTTGGGCTAATGTCCGGCCGATCATAGGCCAATATGATTTAATGTGTGCAAAATTATCCAGGTAAATCCTGCTGATGGCATAGTTCCGCAGATCCTCAATACCGCTCACTTCCGGGATATGGCTCATCTGGTTGTCCTTATTGCGGAATTTTAATGGAATGAACGTCTGAAAACCTCCGGTCCGGTCCTGCAACTGGCGCAGTTGTTCGAGGTGGTCGATACGGTGTTCGAATGCTTCAATATGACCATAGAGAATAGTGGCGTTGGACCTTTTACCCAGTTTGTGCCAGATCTCATGGATTTCCAGCCATTGCTCGGCAGTACATTTATCCGCCGCGATCTGTTTCCGGATATCAGGGTGGAAGATCTCGGCGCCGCCCCCTGGCATGCTGTCGAGACCTGCTTCCAGCATCAGGCGCATACCCTCCTCATAGCTCACTTTACCTTTCTTGAATATATAGTGGTATTCAACCGGAGTAAGTGCTTTGATATGTAGTTCCGGCCGGTGTGCCCGGATCTTTTTAAACAGGTCCTGATAAAACTCCAGGTTATACTGCGGAAGTACGCCCCCCACGATATGTACCTCCGTTACCGGCTGTCCGTCGTATTTCCGAACGATGTCCAGCATATCTTCCATCGTGTAGGTCCAGGCATCTGCATCGTCCCGTTGTTTGATGAGGCGGGAATACGAGCAAAACTTACAGTCGTATACACACAGGTTGGTGGGCTCCATGTGAAAGTTACGGTTAAAATAGGTATTGTCGCCGTTCAGGCGCTCCCGAACTACATTGGCCAATGCACCGACAAATGCCAGGTCTCCATGTTGAAAGAGAAAAAGCCCGTCTTCCGGACTGATTCGTTTCTGTTTGGCCACTTTTCCGGCAATTTCATGATGCCGGGGACTGAGTTTCTCTTTTTTCAGGAGTAATTCGAGTTGCGCTTCACCTCTCATAGGAAATTCGTTTAGTCAGAGTCGACACAGGTTAGCAGATCTTGTCAATCAACCAGTGGTGTCTGCAATTGTTCAGTTTTTTCAATTATTTTTGAAAGCCTCTCTCCCAAATAACGGCTGCTAATTTCCGGGCATTTTCTGAATTGGCGAAATGTGCCTGTAAAACACTGCGCCGTTCTTCCACCTGGGCCGTACTGAAAGCCGTATTCATCAGTGCTTCGAGCGTTTGTCTGAATTCGGCCGGGCTATCGCGGACGATACAAAGCGGATGGAGCCCTGTGCCGGATACCATTGCCATATTCACCACACAAAAGCGTCCGCGGAACAGGGCATTGATCAGTTTTAATTTGAACCCGGCTGCCTGAAATGAGACCAGTAAATTGATATGTGCATCCCGGATCAGACTGGTCATCGATTCTTCATCGGGGTCTTCGACCAGGCGGATATGCTGATATTGCCGCACTAATTCTTTTAAACGGATACCGGGCGCGAGTCCGGCGATCACAAATGGAATATGCAGGTTGGAGAAAACCTCCTTTATGAGCCATATTGCTGCCTGCTCGTTATCGGGTACACTCAACTTCCCATGGAAAAGCACATACCCGCCGTTCCCCGGCAAACACTCCACCTTGTCATTGGGATGGAAAACGGGTATGTGATATGCCTGTGGATGCCGCTGCCGGAAGTATTGCTGATCGGTGTCAGACAGCGTGATCACAGCGTCTGCGTGCCGGAGCACCCGGGTTTCGTACATGCGGAGTTTTGAGCTTTCCATCCGGTAATACACCTTGTCTGTGAAGGTATCCGTCAGCCCGGACAGGCTTCGGTAGTATTGCCACTCTATATTGTGCATCCGGATGATCTTCCGGCGGGTGCCCAGACGTTTATCCCCTATAAATGCCGCAGTGTGCATACCTTCGAACAGGATGGGATGGTCGTCTGCTAAAAGCCTGTGGAGCAGTTCTTTGTTTTGGCGGGAATGCATGATGAACGGCATCGGACTGAACTGATGCCGAAGGCTGCGATCGCGTGGGTAATAGTATACGGCAGCACAATACTGCTCCAGTTCCGGGCTGGGCGTCCGGCCGTTGTATTGAAAACAATGAAGCAGGACCTTTATGCCGAGGGCATGCAATGCCCGTAACTGGTGGTATATTACGATCACCCCCCCATAATTCGCCGGATAGGGAATGTCAAATGAAATAACGTGTAAGTACGGTTCCGGAGATTGCTGCATGAATACCGGGTGGAAGCGGCTGCAAAGATAGCGTTTGATGTGTTTTCACCTGACCAATAAAATATTTTTACAGGGTTGTTTGTTTTTTCTTGGATAATCAACTTACTTTAGGTCATTATCTTTGAATACGTTCTTTCCTTTTGAATTTCTTTTGTTAACCAAAAATTGAGGGTATGAATATTACTTTTGAGGAGCTTCGCCGCATCAAACACGCACTGCCCACCGGCAGTATTTCCAAGATTGCTCAGGACCTTAATATTGACGAACAAACTGTCCGGAATTATTTTGGAGCGCACAAATACAAGGACGGTGAGATTGTTGAGTGGCATTTGGAACCCGGACCTAATGGCGGTATTGTTCACTTGGAAGACACTACAATTTTGGATCTCGCCAAGCAGATCCTGGAAGAGAACAACCCTACAAGCGTGTAAAATCGTAAATCGCTCGCTCTATGACATCTGGTCGGAAAAATCAGGTGCTGGAGTTAATGAAAGGGAAATGCTACACAGCGTTTCCCTTTTTTTATCCCTGACCATCCAGGTAAAAATCCCGGGTAAGGTTCCAAAATGCTTCGGAGTACCCGTTCCCGGTGTCATAAATACTGATTACCTCCCGTGAAAAGGGGTACGGAGTGCGTTCCAATTGCACCAGAAGCCGTTCAACAGGTTTCTCCGGTCTTCCATGCACCTCCAGTATACGGGAACAATACAGCCCCTGCCCCGCTGCCAGTTGATACAGTTTCCGCGCTTCTGTCGGGGGCATTATGAGGCAAATTTTGCCCTGACCGGACAAAAGTGTTCTGGCGGCGGTTACCAGTTCCGGCAACCGGAGCGTCTGGCCGCTTCTGCTGATCCGGCGGTTCGGGTCCGGGGAGGGTTTGGATCCTTCAAAATAAGGTGGATTACAGACGACCAGGTCAAAGGTGCGGGTTGCCGCTGCAGCGAATGTTTGGACTGCTGCCTGTTGCACCTGCATCCGGCCAGCCCAGGGGGAAGCCCGGAAGTTGCGGTTTGCGCAGGCAACTGCAGCTGCATGGAGGTCAATTGCCAGAATTGGAGGAGCGGGTTGGTTGTCTGTTCGTTGTGCTACGATCAAGGCCGCTACGCCTGTGCCCGTACCGATATCCAGTACAGAACCGGCATTGGTTACATCAGCCCAGACGCCCAATAAAACACCGTCGATCCCAACGGCATGCACTGCGGCATCCTGCTCAATGCGAAACCTTTTGAACTGGAAGGGAGGCGGCGCCACGTTTAGTTTTTAGTGTGATCAGATAGTTACCTGCCGGCAGATTGGAAATTTCGATCTCAGCCGATGAACTGTTGAAATTCTGGCTCAAGACCAACCGGCCGGCTGAATTATGTATTTCAATATGCCCACCAGGAATGTCCTGGTCCGGAAAAGTAAGGAAAAGCCTGTCCCTGGCAGGATTGGGAGTGCAGGAAAAGGCTGGCTGTTGTAACCGGCTGGTATTCGTGCTGATCTCGCCCCAGCGGCGTTCGAATTCTGCCTGGAACATGGCTGCAATATCAGCATCATGAAGGATCAGGGTGTTTTCATCATTGTTCTGTTCCGCCGAATAGCTCCAGTTATGGGAGCCGGTAATCACAACGGGCTCTGCAGATGGATAACCTGCATCAACGACAGCATATTTATGGTGTAAGAGACCGGCCCCGGGGTGTCCCTGGACCGGAACGCCGTTGCTCAGGAACTTGTTGTATTCCGTGCCGTTGTCGTTGGTGTTTTCAATAATGCCTCTGATCCAATATCCACTGTTGTGCAGGTCTGTGTATGTATTCCCAAGTGTATTGTGGGTAAAGGAAAAGGTGGCAAAAACAGATTGGTGGTCTGTGGTCATAAGGGTATTGACCAGTTTATCCGTAACCCGGTCGCTTGGTGAAAAATACGACTCTACCTGCCGTCCGCCTATTATGAACTGGTGAGGCGTATTATCTGTCTTTTCGTCTCCAAACCGGCTGGCTGACAGGTCCGGTTGAGCCCCGGTACTGCCCCACATTTCTTCAAACTCCAGTTCATAGGCGCGTGCCAGCGCCTGATCCTGTATCCAGATGACGTTATTGCAATCTTCCAGCATATTACTGACCGTCCAGTTCATGGAGCCGGACATCACCCAGGAGGCATCCGGCAGATCGGCATCAATCACCAGGAATTTGTTGTGCATCAGGGCATCTGCATTTCCGTAGACCACCGGAAATCCGGGCGGTGGGGTTAGTGCATAATTGTTGGTAGCCTGTGCTGCAATATACCGGATCCGGATGCCCCGTAACCGTGCTAGCTGGAGCGCTTGCACCAGATCATCCCGGTTGTTGTTGTACATCGCCACATCGATAGTTTGCTGTGCTTGCTGTATCCTGGTGATCAGTTCGGTGTAAGTGCTTGCATAGTCTGTACCGTTTGGTTGTATGCCCGGAGCCGCAAGGGTATCAATACCCTGGGTAAAATAAACTTTGATCTGGCCTGAGGAGAGGGATTGTGTCGCAAACGGGCGGCGCTCCAGGAGCATAGTGTCGGCGCCATTGATGGAAACGGTCTGCACCCAATAAATGGTGCCGGGAACCAGACCGGTCAGATCGGCGATATGCTGCTGATTTACGGATATTGCTGGTTTGGCCTTGTCCAGATTGTCCGGGCTGGTACCGTAAAACACAAAAGCACTGCCCGGGGAATTGCTTTGCCAGGAAACCTGGAATCCGGATTGTCCGATATTGGATTGCTGGATCTGCGCGTGAAGGCCCGGTCGACCAACGGCCAGACAAATAAAAAACAGGAAATATGAATAACGCATAATTAAGGCAATACATCAGGCTGTGGGAGCCTGTGGTGAATGTAATTGCCAAAAAACGGGACGTGACCGGCCGGACTATTGCCTTGTGCCGAACAGGAGACTACCGATCCGAACGATAGTGCTGCCTTCCTCCATCGCGATTTCCCAATCGGAAGACATACCCATGGAGATTTCCCGGAAATGAGGAGCATCCGGGAAAAAATGGATCTTCAGATTTTCATAAATGGCCTTCAATGCCTGGAACTCCTGACGGATCATGTGGGTATCTTCCGTAAAGGAAGCCATACCCATGACGCCGCAGATCCGCACATGGCGCATGGCAGCAAAGGCATCGCTGGTCAGCAGGTCTGCGGCTTCGTCTTCATCGAGACCGTATTTGGTTTCTTCGCTTGCGATATGGAATTGCAGCAGACAGTCCAGTATCCGGTTGTGCTTTGCCCCTTGTTTGTCGATCTCCTCTAACAGCCTGAGGCTGTCGACTGAGTGGATCAGATGTACAAATGGCGCGATGTACCGGACTTTGTTGGTTTGGAGGTGTCCGATCAGGTGCCATTCAATATCGTCCGGCAGATTTGCTGCTTTCTCCACCATTTCCTGCACCCGGTTCTCACCAAATGCACGCTGCCCCTTTTGGTATAATTCCAATATCCGTTCCGCTGGATGCGTTTTGGATACGGCCACCAAAGTGACACCATGAGCATTTAACACTTTTAGAAGTTCATTGTACACGTTTATCCGATAATTTTGGCGCCCCAAAATTAAGGAAGCCCTTACCTTCGCGGGTCCTAAATGGATAAATTTGTTCGGTATATTTTTTCTCAAGTAATCTGCCCCTTCGGCTTTAAATCATTCCTCCTGTGATACCATCCTGTTTTCAACAGACCGGTTTTTTCCCTTTTCTGGTATTTTTTCTGGTTGGGGCAACTGCCTTGCATGCCCAACCCTGCCCTACCCTTGATCAAACCGCGACCCTGACTTCCCCGGATTGTGCCCCCGGGTCAGATCCATGTGCCCTTTGTCCCGGTGAATCCTTTACGCTGAATGCAACGGGGACAAACCTCATACCCGGAAGCTGCATTAATTGGTATTACGGAACGAACAATACTTTTAACCCCTATAATGGAGAGGGTGTTCTTTTGGGTTGCGCCACAGTAGCAGGTGCTCCACCGCCTGCCCACATACCGCCCTTTTCCTTCGAGATTACCGCCGACATGTGTAACGGCGGGCCCTATTGGGTCGTAGGAATAGTTGACCCGTTGAACAACAATTGTAGTCCCACCTTTACAAATTATCTGCAGTTTGATGTGATCTGCCCTACACCGGTGCTGGATTCGGCAGCGGTATGTCATAACGGTGGACTTTATGATCTTACTCAATTGCAGGACCCGACCCTGCCGGATGGAATCTGGTCAGGTCCGGGAGTAAGTGGCTCGAATTTCAATCCTGCCGGGCTCTTTGGACCGCAGGTGCTGACCTTTACGCCCAGTGCCGATTGTGGTGTTGCAGTTTCTACTATAGTTACGGTGTACCCCGCTCCTACGGCTACCTTTAGTCCGGTACAGCCCGTTTGCCCGGGCCAGCCGGCGGAATTGTTCATCACGCTGTCCGGACAGGCGCCCTGGAGTTTCGACCTGTATGCCGGCAATACGCTGTTAAACAGTTATACTGTACAGGCGACTCCACTGACCCTTCAGGTTTCACCGCTGGCCACTACGACTTACAGCATACAAAACCTGACGGATTCGCTTTGCCAGGGCCCGAATGCTACTGTAGATGTGGAAGTAACACCCCCTCCGGCCGGAGTATTGACGCTCGCAGGACCGGACACGATCTGTGCCGGGAAGCAGGATACGTTGTTGTTGCAGGTGAGCGGAGGCGCCCCACCCTACTCTTTTGTGTATTCGATCAATGGATTGCTACTTCCCTCCATGACCACGAATCAGGATTCCTTTGTTTTCCTGACGCCGACCTTGTTTGCCGGAACCAGTGTGATCCGCCTGGACAGTGTAACGGCAAACGGATGTCTTGGTGTCGTCAGTGGCCTGGACACCCTT
>SBHD01000407.1 GCA_006226345.1 Bacteroidota bacterium
TCATCCACACAAGGCATGTCTTCCACCTGGAACTTCTGAACATCAGATCCATTGCAATCCCAGATCTGCACATTCGACCGCTTGCCATAAACATTACCGTCTGTATTTTTCACAATTTGCATGCACTTATCCGGGTTGACCACTGAGCGGATCGTTTGGGTCATCCCATCGAATATCCATTTCTGTGCATTGGTACCATTACAGTTATACAATTGTATATTGTTGCCGTTGGAGGTATTGCTCTGGCTGAGATCGATACACAGATTCTGGTGCGATTGCATCTTTATGGCCAGGCCGTCGAAGATCCATTGTTCGGCCGTATTGGTATCGTCTTTGGTCCACAGCTGGATATTGGAACCAGATTGGGCGCCGGTATGGGAGTGTACCGCGAAGCCGGTGGCCAAGACAGGGACGATATGTTTAGTATCTGTTTGATTTCCTGCTGTTGCGGCCCCTTCGATGGTCCACTTTTGATTGTCGTTGGTATAGCCGCAATCCCACAATAGGATATTGACTGTCGAAGTCGTATTGTTATGCCCGTTTGCGGCGTCAATACATTTATTCAGGTTCTTTTTGGAGTGGAACATTTTGTAAATGCCATTGTACACCCAATATTGATTATCGTTGCCGCTCACGCATTCCCACAACTGTATATCGGTGCCATTACTGGTATTTCCATCCGTCAGGTCAATGCAGTAATTTTGTTCGGCTCCAAGTTGAATGGTATTGTTGCTGAACTGCCAATTTATTTTATACGCATCTGTAGTGCAATCAAATGTCTCTATGTTCCTGTCTTTCAGCGGAGATGTAGCGGCAATATTGGCACCCAAACATCTGCCGGGAGCATAAGAAAACTTGACTTCCCTGATACTGTAGTTAGAAGTAGTATTGAAACTGTAGGCTACATTACCGTCATCATGGGATGAATTTGATCCATGGGTCGTAGCATATCCGGAAGCGTATTCGGCATTCAGGAAACTGCTCCCACCTTCATCTTCTTTACCCCCTGCATAGCCTCCGCCGCCGCCACGATAACGAACACCTGCCGGCTCAAGAGAACCGCCACCGCCACCAAAACCCCAGCCACCGGCAGAATGGCCATTACCACCGGTTGGTTCGCCGCTATCCGGGCCATTAGGCCATCCTGCGTCTCCTCCTTCAACGGTCCTGTTACACCCTCCCCCGCTATAATGTGCATCAACACCATCGGAAAAAGCGCCTCCTCCCGGGCTAAACACATCCACACAAACAAATAAATCGGCATTTACTGTTCCTCCTTTACCGGTGCCTGCATTTGCGAAAACATACTCAATTCCACGTCCTTCTTTACCCTTAAGGTCAGTTCCTGTTCCGAATGCATTACCCATTGCGCCGGTTCCCGCTCCAGCTACCGCCAGTAGGATCCACTTGCCCCCCGGGTTTTTGAATGCTACTCCCGTACCACCACCACCACCACCAGCTTTCCAACTCCAACTCGTTGATACTGTCCGGTCAACTCCTTTGAGCCCGACAATAAACCGGACAGTTGCACCGGGCTTAATCTGATTTGCTGCATTTCCGATTGTCGCTTCAAGTTCCACAGTTGCCCCTTGTCCCGCATCATTCCATTTTTTGGCTTCTGAAGATCGAACCCTGCCACCATCTGCCCCCGTCAGGGTCATGTGAAGGACCTTCCCATTCATGCTGCTGGGAATGATAAAATCCTGGTAGTTACTCCCATCGGCATTGATGGTGCCGGAGGAACTCAGCGCAAGCAGAAAACCATCAAACTGAGCTGTTAATAATCCTGCGTTCATCAAACAACAAAGAAGGATGAACGAGACATAATATTTTTTCAACTGTTTCATTTTGCTGTTTTTTAAAAACTGATTTAATTTTTCTTTCAATAGTCTGATGACGCAAAGTTGCCGGTATTGATCAAACTGTACTTTGACTATTGTCTCAACTTCTTGGACTATTGTTTAGAAGGGTTTTACGCAGAAAAAAAATGCCCCGGCACGGAGTACAATCCCTTGCCGGAGCATTTTTCAAATGATTTTAGAACATACGTCGTACCTATCCCGGATCGCAAACAGTTGCGGCAAATGTCCGCGCCAATCCCTGATAGCACCGGCCTGATTATATTACTTCCAGACCAAGGCCTAACTGCAGAAACCCTATTTCCGAACAAGTTCAAAACGCATGGCCAGCAACTTGACGCTCCCGACATTATAGGCAAACCCCTGAATCTTGTTCTGGCCTTTGATTTTGAATTCGAAATTGATCTGAGCAGTCTGCTTGGCTTCATCGGCCGGTTCGCTGAGCATCCCGGCCTGGCCGTCAAAGAACCCGAGCAGGGCTTCCTGACCCTCGAATACTTTGGTGCCCGACTCATCGAAGGCAGCCCAATTATTGACCCCGGTGATGAGGCCGTCGGGACGTTGCTCCAAAGTCCACTCTAAAATAGCAGATCGCTCCAGGATCTGTATACCATTGTTGGCTACGATCTCCCCCTGTGGGTGTTCTTCCGTAAACTCCACTAAATAAGTTACCGGTTTTTCTGTTACCCAGGTTCCGGTGAGGTTCTTATTTCCCTGCGCAAAGGCAGGCTGTGTACACAGGAAGAAAATAAGCGCATAAGCTACACGTAGGATGGATGATAATATGTTGTCTCGCATAATTAAGAATAGATTGGTAAATGAAAAAATATTGGCATTATGCCCCGTTATTTTATGTATTGGATAGTTTCGAACACTACCGGAGTGATGCTCAGACAAAGGCAAGTTGTCTTTTTAATGCGCTTATCTCCATCTGGCTTTTATTATCCAGTTGAATACAGATAAAGATCCCTTCGCCGGCCAACGGACGTGCATTGTGTTCGGTGCCGGCGGGGATAAAGACAGTAGCCGGAGCTTTCACTTTCTGCTTTTCCCCTTCGAGTTCAATCTCATACTCCATTTCCGGGCCGAGCGGGAGCAAAATGTTGAACTCATCGAAATCATGGGTGTGGGGTACGGCGAAATCGGTGCGATCCTGATAGTAATCTTTAGTAAGCACGTGACAGGCTACGTGAAAGCCTTCTCCTTCAAAATCACGGTTACTCATTAGTGCATAGCGAAGGATGCCATTTACGTCGATGTGATTGGCAATCATACCGAAGGGTTCGAATTTGCCCTTGGTAATCAGGCTGACCATATCTGCATTTCCATTTTGACATTTCATGGCAGAAAAATTTTGCATTTGAAAAAAGAATCTTTCTTGCTGTTCCCGGTACAAAGGTGCAGCGCATAGCCTCCGGGTTCCGGTACTCTTGTTTTGAATTCTTGGACTATTGTTCAAAAAGGAGCCCGGGTAAAAAAAATACTCCGGCATGGAGAAAAATCCCATACCGGAGTATTTTCAAAAAGAGGAAAGAGCGATACTTTGTTTACTCCTGGATTAAAAACTGCTGCTCGGCCGATCCATTGCAATCGTGGATCTCGACGTTCGACCGCTTGCCGTACACGCCGTCGGTATTTTTCACGATCTGCATGCACTTGCCCTGGTTGATCACCGAACGGATAGACTGGGTCATCCCGTCGTAGAGCCATTGCTGGGCGTTGGTGCCGTTGCAATTGTACAATTGGATATTGTTGCCATTGGAAGTACTGCTACTCTTGAGGTCGATGCACAGATTCTGGTGATCCCGCATCTTGATGGCCAGGCCGTCGAAATACCATTGTTCTCTGGTGTCTATATTGTCTTTGGTCCACAGCTGGATGTTGGAACCCGACTCCGCGCCGGTATGGGAATGCACCGCAAAGCCTGGCGCCAGGACCGAAACGATGTGCTTCTTGTTTGCCACATCGCTCACCGTTGTAGCCCCGTAGATCTCCCACTTCTGATTAGGTTGCGTGTATTGGCAATCCCACAACTGGATATTGACATTACCGCCCGCACTTCCATTGGCCGCATCAATACATTTATACGCATTCCTTGCGGAGTGGATCGTCTTATAGAGACCGTTGTATACCCATCTCTGGTTATCGTTGACTGCACAATCCCACAATTGGATATTGGTGCCGTTACTGATACTTCCACCGGTTAGATCCAGGCACTTTCCGGTATTCAACTGCGTGCGGATCGTACGATCAACCGTGTTAATGTACCACTTTTGATTGGTAGTGCCATGACAGGTGTAACTCAGAATATTCGTACCATTGCTCGTGTTGCTGCCAGTGACGTCAACACATTTCCCAGTATTATAGGCAAAGTGGATCATCCCATCAGGCAAAACATTACTAAATTCAATCTCGATGTATCCATCTTGCGTATTCGTGGTACGATCATTTTTGACCTTTACAATATTGTGGACAGCCATCTGCTCGGTATTCACATAGCTGCCGCCTCCGCCACCAGCAAAATAAGGATCCCCAGCACCTCCGCCGGAATAACCACCACCGCCACCACCAGCCGTACCTTGATTACCGCCCCTTGCACAACCAAATTTGTAGCCAGATGACTCGCTAAAACCCTCAGCCATGGGCAATATGGTTGGATCACTATCCCCCCCCGGCCAAGGATTCGGATTCCCCCAATCGTCCTCAAATACTCCTCCGCCATATCCATCGTGAAGCCCCAGCCCACCGCCGACATCGCCATCACCACCATTGGTGCCACCATCTATGTATTGACTAGTACCACCACCATCACCACCATCCCTGCCTGTTTCAGCAGATCTTCCTTCCTTTTTAACTGTACAACAATCCGAATAGGCGCCACCACCGCCACCGGCCACTTGCAACAAGCGCCATTCCGGATCATCATATCTTCTTACAAAGACTCCTGTACCGCCACCTCCACGACAACCGGCAGTTGTTTGACCTGTACGGGTATCTCCCTTTTTCCCGACTACCACCCGAAGAAAGGAGCCTGGCGGGATCTGATCATCACCGGTGCCGATCTCATACGTACCTATGATCGTTGCGCCGGCACCTGCCTTGACTTTAAAACGAGTAGCACCCCATGCTTCTTTTACATCCCTCATTCCCCCGTCAGCGCCCTCGGTACGAATAGTCATATACTGATAATTGGTGTAGGGAACCATAAACTCTTCAAAATCGCCGACAGCTTCAATCCTCTGCACCCCATCTGTTCCGAGTGGGGGCATCGCCGTGTCAGTATTCCAGACTGTTTGGTTACTGCTGTTTTGCAGTACCAGGTTGCGGTTCGACTGCAACCAGAGTTTGGATCCGCCACTCGTGCCGGCACTCCAGATCGTGTTATTGTTATTATCTTTAATCAATAATTTGCCGTCGTTTTGCATAAAGTACAATACGGCTCCGGTTCCACTCGTATTCGAACTCCACAACGTCTCCTTATCATAAAAAGTGAGGGCCAGGTCCCCATCCTCTTGCCAGACCAGTTTGACTCCCTGATTTTCCAGCAGCACCCCGTGAAGGCTGGTAGGAAGAAAATCGGCCGTTACGTTGGAACCGGGAACCGGCAGCTCGCCTTTTAGTAAGGAAACGGGGGCCGTGGCCATCGCTCCAGACATATAAAAGCCAAAAAACAGCACCGTCATAACACTTAGCAGAATTTGGGTTTTGAAATTAAAATCTTGCTTTTTCATCTTTTC
>SBHD01000391.1 GCA_006226345.1 Bacteroidota bacterium
CCGGCTTTTACTTCGGTCGTGCCATCAAAGTATTCCAGTTCTGCTACCCAAACGTATACCCCCGGGGCAACAGCATCGCCCTTCCAGGTACCATCCCAGCCCTGTACCTGGTCATTGGGGAGCAGGTCCAGCCGTTCAAATACACACTCCCCCCAGCGGTCATAGATCCGGAATGCCCGGACTACCGATACTTCCGGACCGGCAAAAACAGTCAGCGTACCATTTCCATTACCGGCGCCAGGCTTTATGGCTCCCGGCACATAGACCCGGACATCCTTTTCCACGCTGATAACGATCATGTCCTGGGCTGTACAGCCGGCAGTATCCTGTACCCATAAGGTGTAAGGGGTTGTCTGACTGGGCTGGACAAATGTATTCAGCGCCGTTGGAGCGCTCAGTCCGCTGACCGGTGTCCAGAGAATGGAATCAATGGCTGTCGAGCTGACTACCGGGGTCAATAAAATACTGTCCCCGGCATAGATCAAGGTGTCCGGACCAAGATTGAGCGTGAGTGCTGGCGGGTCTGCAAGCACGGCATCAAAGACGGTTTCGCACCCGTTTACATCAGAAACGGACAACATGTAAGTCCCCGCGGCCAGGCCCGGGATCTCCGCCGGGAATACATCATATACCTGGGCAGTGGCACCGTCAACTGATACCGCAAAAGGCCCGATACCACCCTGAACGCCATTCAGGATCACCTGCCCATTCCGCGCTCCGAAACAAATCGGATCCTGCGCAGCAAAATCCACCAACAGGCCTTCCGGTGCCGTCAGCACAAAAGAGTCCAGGTACATACATCCGAGGTTGTCGACCAGCGTAACAGTATACACGCCTGCTTCCAGCCCCTGAATGGATGATCCTGTGGCGCCGTTATCCCAGTTCGCCACTACCGGCGGAATCCCCCCGGACAGTGTCAGGATGATCGAGCCGTCGTTTTCACCGGGGCAACTGATATTGAAACCGCCGTAATCAGACAGAATTGCAGTTGCCGTTACCGGAGGGGCGATCGTTACCGTCGAGCCAGGTCCAATGGTTAGAGGGCAATTGTTGCCCTGGGCCTGCACCGAGCCGATCGAATAGGTCGTCGTACTTCCAGGCGCCACCGTAAAGGTTGCTCCCGACTGTATACCCTGCAGGCTGATCGGTGTAGCTCCGCCGTTTACCGTAACATTATAAGAAGTGCCACCTGTCAGCTGAAGGCTTAACACTACGCTGTCGCCGGGGCAAATGGTTGTATTTGATAACAACGCCGCTGTCGGGCCATTTTGGATGTCCACATTGTACGACCCGCTTACCGTGCCCGGGCAGAATGCATCCATTACCGATACCAGGGCAAAGACCTGATCCTGTTGAATGTTGTTGCTCGCCACAGTAAATGAGTTCTGAGGCGCAGATATAGCCGTTTGTTGCCCGCCGTTGATAGAGTAAACAAACTGGAAGGGAGCGGTGCCTGAAAAATTGATCTTGAACAGCACATTACTGCCCACACAAACAACGGTATCCCCCATTAAGCTGGCCGTAGGCGGCTGACGATATACGACAGGAACACCATTCGAACGGGACAAACAGGGGTCTCCCAGATCCAACCCGCCTCCGGGAAGCGCATTACCTGCTATGGAAGCAACGTAATACGTGACACCGGCCTGCATGCCGGCCTGAAAGGCAAATCCAGGATCACTGCCCCAGGCAAGAATACTCTGAAGTGGGTCTGCAGGGTTACTGTATATCAAATAAGCAAGAGAATCTCCTGGTTCCAGGTTTGCTGCAGTGCTAACCTGTATATCCGGAACACCCGGAAGACAGATACTTAACGGACCGGCCGGCGATAAAACACCTGCACTGGTTACACAGACGCAGGAGGCCGACCCGGTGATCATATCCTGGCAACCGGCAGAAGTGGATACCGTTACACTGTACACCTGACCACTGGGAATCGGATCCGAAACAAATACAGTGTCGGTCCAGATGCCGCTTACTCCGGCAATGTTATAGTTCGGGTTCGGCGCCGCTCCATTGTTTACTGAAAACTGCAACGTGTATGTCTGGGAGATAAAGTCACAAACCGTATTAACATCCTGAATCTCCGGGGTAGCCTGAACTGTTACCGTGGCTCCACCACTGACGCTGGCCGGACAGCCATTGGCTGTTGCACTGGAAAGCGTATACAATGAAGTTGATGCAGGGCTCACCGGAAGCAGATATTGCGCATTCGAGGAGGTCTGACCAGGTTGGTCCTGCCCGTTGATCTGATATACCCAGTTAAAAGGTGGATTCCCGTCAAACAATACCGCCAGTGTTGTCGTATCGCCTGCGCAGATTTCCGTATCAGCCCCAAGAATAACTGATGCCGGCGTTTGCCACCGAACGGCCGGTCCCAACCCAAAGGATAAACACGGGTCAGTAAGGTCGAGATTGCCGGCCGGTGTAATATTCCCGGCAATTGAAATAATATAATAATTGGTTCCCGGCAGCATTACAGCCGGGTTGAACACAAACTCCGGTGTGCCATTGAATGCCACTATATTCCATGTTACCGGTGAAGGTGTAGTTACCAGTGCATACAACAGGGTGTCACCCGTAGCCAGGTATGTTCCGCTGGCAACGGATGCAAATGCGGTATCCAGCGGACACAGTACGAATGGAGCCTGATCCATTGTTCCGGCACTTGTCAGACAGCTGCAACTGACCCCTCCGCTGATGGAATCCAGACCACACATCCAGGCATCCGTAACGATGGCTGAGTAGCCGGTCTGTGCCGGTATCGGATTGCTGATAAAGTGCCCCGTGCCCGGATCCACTGTCCCGGTTACCGAACCGGTCACCATTACGTTGCTCAGGTCAGCATTCTGGATATCAAACTCCACGGTATACGATTGATTATCCGGCGCACAGATAATATCTATGGCCGTGATCTGTGGCGTAGGGTGCACCGTTACGGCTGCCTGACCACTGACAATACCGGGGCATAATGCATTTTCAACAGATACCGCCTGGTAATTGGTGGAAGTCAGAAGCGTGGCGCCAATGGTGAAGGAGTTTTGAAGGGCCAATACTGTATTCGGCTGACCGTTCGCTGTGTAGGTAAAGGAAAATGGCGGCACCCCGCTGAACGTAACTGGAATAAACACCTGGCCACCCGGACAAATGTCAAAATTCGCATCCATCGTGGCTGTCGGGGTGAGGTTCCACAGAACCGGAGTCCCTGGCGAAACGGACAAGCAGGGGTCATTCAAATCAACCTGCCCCATTCCGTTATCATTGCCGGCTACTGCCGAGATGTAGTAGGTAGCTCCAATGGTTAAAACTCCAGGCTGGAAAGAGAATACCGGCTGGTTTTGCACATCGAGTATATTACCCAGCCCGGGGCCCGGACTGTCATGCAGGATAAATACCAGGATGTCATTTCCAGCCAGGTTTTCATTACCCTGGTGTACAGCTGTTACCGGTGTTGCGGAGCATCCTTCTATCAGGTTCAGGTTCATATCACCTGCTAACGTCACGCAGGCACAATCTGCCATCCCGGACACCTGTGCCTGCCCACATCCTCCGGCATCGGATACCTGAAAGTCGTATGGCTGATTCGCCGGTTGTGCAGTGCTGACAAAATGGTTGCCGGTGAAGATGCCGGTAATGCCGTTGGCAATAAAGGGCGCAGTGCCAGCTGCGTCAAACTCCAGTTGGTACGTATCGGTATTGTAATCGCAGGTGATCGTCAGGTTTGAAACTACAGGTGGAGCACCAAGCACCATATCCAGGGTATCGGTGTATGAGGAAGTACAGTTCACATCCGATATCGATTCAAGGATCAAGGTAGTTGGACCCTGAACCGGGACATCAAGTTTAACCGAATTACCCGGGAAGTTGGTCAGTGCCGGTTGTGGCGTTCCATTTACGGAATATATCAGGTTGTAGGGAGGCGTTCCTGTCAGGTTAATGGTGACACTTGCCGTATCGCCAACGCAGAAAGGCCCGTTGGCAGAAAAAGTTGCTCCGGGTGCAGGCCTGAATATTACAGAAACACCCTGGGAAACAGACCAGCAGGGATCAGATAAATCCACTAATCCCATCGGATCCGCGTTACCTACAATGGCCGAAAGGTAATAGGTGGTATTCACCTGCATACCCGGAAGAAATGAAAACCCGGGCGTCGTGCTCCAGCCGAGTATCTGGCCCAGCGGCAATTCCGGATTGGTATGCAAAATGAATAATAATACATCATCATTGTCCAGCACTTGATCTCCATTGAAAACAGCGACTGCAGTATCGCCAACACAGGCAGTAATGGGAGTCAGGTCCAGTGTGCCGGATTCTGAGGTGCAATTACAGTTGGACATTCCGCTCACCTCTATGTCACCACAATCATTGGCGTCGTGGAAAATGATCGAATACCCCTGCGCCAACGGAATAGGGGCGCTGGTAAACAGATCACCTGTAAACGTTCCGTTTCCATTCAGGAGCGTGTACGGCGGGGTGCCACCCTGGATATCGAACTCGACAATGTAGGTACCTGCAGTCTCGTCACATTCAATATCCAGGCCGATAATGGTGGGCGCATAATTGATCGTTACGGTAGCCGAACCGGTCACCATGCCCATACACCCCGGAGATTCCACACTGACCAGTGTATAGGTAGTCGTCACATTGACATCAACCGGGATAAAATAAGGATCGTCAAACGTATCGACTGTGTCCTGCAGCACATTATTGGCGGTGTATACCAACGTAAATGGTCCGCTACCCGTAAAGTCAACCATAACGGTCGTGTCTGCCGACTCACAAAGGGTGAGGTCCCCGGCCAGCGACGCCGTTGAAGGCGTAAATACCGCCACAACAGCATTACCGGATACCGTGCCCGAACAAATACCATTCGTTACACTGATCAAACTGTAAACCGTACCTACCGGCGGGTTCACATCCAGGATAAAAGGGTTGTCAGTGGTTGTAATGGCTGGTTGCACTGTCGCTCCGGCGCGGTAAACAAACGTATAGGGACCGGGCCCTTCAAAGGTAAAAGTGATCGTTGTCCCGGTGCCGCCCTGGCAGATCTGGCCACCACCGGAAATCGTTGCTGTCAGTTCCGGCTGCACCACCACCGTTGCACCGCCGGAAACTGATCCGGCGCACCCTCCGGAAGACACACTTGTCAACTGATAAACTGTCGTAGTATCCGGATTGACCTGTATTGTCCTGGGGTTAAAAAAAGAGGTGTCCGGCGGTTGCGGGACGCCATTGGCGGTATAGTTGGTAACGAACGGCAAACTACCAGTAAATAAAAACTGCAAGCTGGTGCTTTCACCAAAGCATAGCGTGGTATCGCCAATCAGAGTGGCCGTCGGAACCGTAGTCACGAAGACCCCGTAATTGCCGGAAACCGGGCCGTCACAATTCCCACCAAATACATTTAAAAGGGTATAGTTGGTAAAGCCCAGGCCAGGGGTGACAGGAATAAGCACCAGGGTATCTGTGGTCGTCATGGGCGGCAAGGTATCCGATCCTGCAATGTACTGGAACGTATACGGCCCGGGACCGTCAAATTCAATTCGTAGTGTATCGGTCTGGCCTTCACACAGGTAAATGGTATCGC
>SBHD01000137.1 GCA_006226345.1 Bacteroidota bacterium
GTACAGCGAAACGTTCCGATGCTGATCCGAACAGGGTTACTGCTGGTCGCCACCTTGAGTATCCTGATCTTTAGCAAGATACTGACCCTGGAAGAACGCGTGATTTTGATCCTGATCGTCAGCCCGACCCTTTATAACTTGGCAAAAGCAATCCGGCAGGAGTGGGAACGCACATCACATACCCTGGTATCCGTCGGTTTTTTATCCGCTTCCGGTATTGCCCTGATCCTCATGCCGCTTGATACTCTTGTCCCTTCGGATCCGGCGGAGGTCCTGCAAATGCAAAGCGACAGTAGCATACTAAAAATCAATCCGTACTATGTTCAAGGCCAAAAAGGAAAAAGGTGGGTTGATGTTGGCTTCAGTGGAACGTTGGGGAATTATGAGCGGAGAGTTGTAACCAAGGACTGCGACGGGAATATCACCAGCGACAAAAGACATAAAGTTAAAATTCAAAATGCAACCCTTGACGCCTCTTACAATATCGGGCTGAATGAGGGCAGGTTCGGGTTTGGTTTCAGGGGAATAACGGGAATGTCGGAGGCCCGCACATTCCCGGACGAAGACTTTGCTTTCCAGGCGATCAATCCGTATATAGCATTGGATAAACGAAAAATGGGATTTAGTATTGGTGTTATGGCATTCATCTACAATTACGAAAAGCCATCACACGAAGATTTCCTTCCCAGTCTTTATTTGCGGATAGGCAAGATCGACAAGGTTCATTTCGATTTCTCCTTTTTCCAGAATGCCGGTTGGCTGGCTTATCCGGAACCATCCTTTTATTCCTCGTTGAATTACGGTTTTGGAGACCTAAGTGGTGCAAAGAACCTGCAGATAGGCCTTATGAGTTCTGCAGACGACGATGCTACAGGTGCAGGATTCCTGCTTGGATTCCGGCATCCGCTTGGTTCAACCCCATTGCTGGTTGACTGCACCCTGCAGTTAAAAAAATATATTATGGCAAGCCTGGGATTGCGCTACCGGTTCAATCTGCCCCCGCAAAAGGGAATATCCAAATAAGTGAATGGGGTAACCGGATAACTCAAGTCAAAACCAACCTTGGAAACAAGTCCCCCCCGGAGCAAAAGGGGAGGTCGGAAAAGGGAAAAAAACGTTGCCGGAACACTTAACCTGCCTAAACCGGCGTAAACCGCACCAGCAAATTCCCCGGATACATCGTAAATTCAAACTGCTCGGTAACCTCTTGCGGGTCAACGGCCAGTTCCAGATCGAACTGCTTACATAAAGCCGACAGCAGCAAGACTATTTCGTTGGTGGCCAGGTATTTCCCCGGGCAAAAGCGCGGCCCGCCCCCAAATGTTTTGATCATCTCGGGGTCGTGGTTTTCCAGGTGCGCGGGCTTTTCTTTCAGCCACCGTTCCGGAAGAAAGGCTTCCCCGTTGGTAAAGTGCGCCTCGGCTGTCTGCGCTACCTTGTTCTGGAGGATGATCCTCGTGTTTTTGGCAATGAACAGGTCTTCGATCACCACGTCCTCCTTGGCCTCCATATACAGTTGGGGTGTAGTGGGTTTGATACGGAGCGTTTCCTGTGCCACCGCATTCGTGTAGGTCAGCTGGGACAAATGCTGATTATCGGGCGGCACTACCGCTTCGCCGTACACGGCATTGGCTTCTTCCCGGACCTTCCGGACCATTTCAGGATGCTGTGCCAGGAAATAGACCGCCCAGGAAATCGAATTGGAGGTGGTGTCCTCGCCTGCCAGCAGCATGGTAAATACATTGCCGTATATCTCTTCGTCAGTGAAATTATTGTCCTCGTCTTCCACCAGCAAGCGCTCCAGCAGATTGGTCGGGTGCTCCCTGAGCGCCGGATCCGCGGCCAGCCGGTCTTTCGCCTCCCGTATAAACTGATGGATCGTCTTTTCAATGGCCTTTAGGGCAGCCTCCAGTTCCCGGTCTTTCCGTGTTTTGAAAAATCGCCACAGCGGAACGGGCGCAGCGATCCGGGCATTGATCATGGGAAAGATCGTTTCCAGGTGTTTCTGAAAGGTATTTGCCCGGGCGCCGATCGTATCCATTTCGTAGCCAAAGGCGATGGATGTGGTGATATCGACTGTGTAGGCCATGAATTCCTTTTGCACAGAGACAACTTGCCCGGCAGCAGCATAGCGCCCGAACTTGTCCAGCAACTGCTGCGTCTTGGCACAAAGCACCGGATAGAACGCCCTGATCTTGCGAACGTTCAGCGCGCTGGCGACGGGCACTCTGTGGCGTTTCCAGGTATCGCCTTCCGTATTAAAAACACCGGAAACGCCCATTTCCCGGATTACGGCACTCATTTTGGACAAGCGCCTGAACTTTTCCGGCCGCAGCGCCAGGACCTGTTGGTTGATCACGGGATCGGCTGAAATGATCAGCGGGATGCCGGCAAAGTGAACCCGGAACAGTTTTCCGCATTCGGCCACCCAGCGTTCCAGTACCTGGTGTTTGTTCGCGTGTTTACGGAACTCCGGTAAATGTCCAAACAGAAAATGCCCCCTGGGAGAAGGGAGGTCTTTCAAGCTGATCCGGCCTTTTTGTCCATCCGTTTTCATTGGAAACTGGATTTAATGAGTAAAAGATGCGGAAAATAATGCAATCCCAGCGATCAGGCCCCTTACCGCCCGGCGGCCGTCAAGAACCCGTCTTCCGGTATTCCGAGGGTGTTTGTCCGGTAAATTTTTTAAAAACGGTATTGAAAGACGACTTGGAATTGAAGCCTACCTCATACAGGATCCCAAGCACCGTCGTTTTATTGTGCCTGGGATCGCGAAGCAGCTCCATGGCTTTCTTGATCCGGTATTCATTTACAAAATCAAAAAAATGCTTGTCGAGCTGGTGGTTGATGAGCAGCGACAGCTCCCGGACGGGAATATCCACCTGCCGTGACAACTGAAAGATACTCAGGGAAGCATCGAGGTACGGCTCCTCGTCCTCCATGTGCGTCTTTATTTTGTCGAGTATGACCACATCCTCTTCCTCCCCGAAGACCGGTTCACCGTGGTTATGTTTTCCATCTGCAGTTTCGGAACGTTCACTATCCGTCGGGTCCTGGCCTGCTTCCACCCCTTCAAACAGGTTTTTGTGTTTGAACGCCTGAAAGCTGACAAAGTAAATGAAGAGCACGACCAGCCCCCAGGTGGCCAGTTCGAAACCAAAACCGTCTTTTACCCCCAGGATAATACTCACCAGGTCGGCGCCCCAAACAATAATGATCGGGACCACCGCAAAGATCAGTCGCCACAGCCAGTTGATATTCAGCATTTCATAGTCTGAATATTCTTTCTGCACCACCCTTTTGTACCGGCGGACTTCAAGGATCGAGAGGATCAATATGGCGACAACAAGCGCAAAAGCATAGTACTGTTGGGCCATAAAGACCCATTCGACCAATTCCTCCCCAAAGTAATCCTGCAATTGCCGGCCGTTGAAGCCAAACAACACAACATTGACCAGGGTAACCGCAGCAAACCCAAAGGCAAGCCGGTAATGGAATTGCAGAAACACCCGGTACCGTTTCGATCTTCCGATCTTCTCCAGGATATAATGCACGAAGAGCACCGGGTAAAACAACTTTACTTCCGGCAGGGTAAAGTAGTAGAAACCGTAACTCCCTATACTGTTGTAAGGTAAGAAAGCGATCGTGCCTTCGTACACGATCACCAGCAGGAAGAAGCCCAGCAAGCGGTTGGCCAGGCTGCTGTGTTTTTTGGAAAACAGATACAAAACTGCCAGGAATACGCCCTGCAACAGCGCTGCCCAGATCAGCGTAGAGATTACCTGCTCCATGCTAACAAAAGTAGCTCTTTGGCTTAATATCAGACCTTGTTTTGGGACATTTCTTTCAATCGAAAAAAAATCGTCAAAAAAAATTCAAGGTTTACTATTCCTCAAAAGTCACTCACCATCAACCCTTTAGAAAAAAGTCGAACGTCTGATTATTTGTAAAAAACGTTCGACTTTTTTATTCGGTCGATCACGAATGCTGCCGCCCCCAACTTTGCGGTATCAATTCAGTCAAAACGGATTTCCCAACAGACTGATGCGAATTAAACATCCTTTCATTAAAAAATTACGCATTATGAAAACCTTCGCATTTGGATTAGGCATTCTCCTTTTTGGTATCGCATTTACCAGCTGTGAAAAGGAAAAGATGGACATCGTCCCATCCGCTCAGATCACTACCCGGCAGCATGTTATCACCGACTTCAACGACCTGAAGGTAGCAGACCCGTTCCAGGTATACATCCAGTTCTCCGACACAGAGGAGGCCCTGCGCATTGAAGCCAACGACAACCTGCATAACTTCATTAAAGTGAAACAGGTGAATGACAAAGTGTCCATCCAGCTCGATGACGACATCTACCGGATCACTGGCACCCCGGTACTGAAGGTATACCTGACGACCCGCGACATCCGGTCGATCGAGGGCCTGGGCACTGCACAGATCTACCTGGAGGATCAATGGAACGAGTATCGGGCAGAAGTGACCCTGACGGGCGCCAGTTCGCTTACCGGTACCCTGATGACCGAACAGTTGTTTGGCATCATCACCGGAGCATCCAACCTCTATTTAGAGGGCACCACCCATACGTTCGACCTGGATGCCGAAGGCGCCTCCAATATGGCCGGCTTCGACTTCACCACGGATCAGTTGACCGCCGACCTGACGGGAGCATGTACTGTTGCACTTACCGTAAATGAGGAAATACGCGTCACCGCATCGGGCGGCTCAACGGTCCATTACCGCGGAAACGGCGTGGTTACCTACCAGAACCTGTCCGGCGGATCGACCATCATTAAAGAATAATTCAAGTGCGAATGACTGCCGGCGTTGTTCACCGGGAACGTATTCCTGGCCGAATGATGCCGGCAGTATTTTTTTATGGCAGCCGAAAAGATCAGGCGCTCTTCTGCCGCTTGTACCGCTGCCAGACCACCAAGGCTCCCACCGCACTCAGCAGCAACAGGCAAACAGAAATGATCTCCGCCTGGCTCATCCGCATCCCGAATACATCGTGTTGCACATTTACCCGGATCTTTTCGATCAGGAAACGTTCGACAGCGATCAGTGCCAGATAAATAAACCACAACAGGCCCGGCACTTTAAGCTGTTTGCGCAAGGCCCACAGAATGCCAAAAACCACGAGCATCATCAGGGTTTCGTAAAACGGCGTCGGGAATACCGGCATGGATAACTCCATGCAATACTCCCAGGTACAGCCATCAATGGGCACACTGGATACCGGATCGGTATAAGGCGTGTTCAGCACATTGTGCGGATAGGTGGTTGCCCACATCCAGTCGGGCAGAAAGCCCATCCAGTCAGGCTTGGGCGCCTGATTGACGACCCCCCAGTCACCGTCACCGGCCATCTGACAGCCGATACGGCCCACGCCATACCCCGCTGTCAGGGCAGGTGCTACGGCATCGGCAGCGTGCAAAAACGGGATCTTGTTGCGCAGGATATAGGAGATCACGGCAACTGCTCCCAGGACCAGGCCACCGTAAAACGCCAGGCCGCCACCGGAAAGCAGCGAACCCATAGGGTCCTGCAGGAAAGCCTCCCAGTTGTCAAAAAGGTC
>SBHD01000108.1 GCA_006226345.1 Bacteroidota bacterium
AACCATCCAACCATCTAACCATCTAACCATCCAACCATCCAACCATCTAACCATCTAACCATCCAACCATCCAACCATCCAACCATCTAACCATCTAACTCCTCCAATATTTTCCGGATAGCCAAAAAATCCGGTAATTCTCCGGCATTCTCCAACACTTCAGCGTACCGGATAGTTCCTTCTTTGTCGATCACAAATGCCGAACGCTTGGAAACACCTTTCATCTCAAATACAAAGTCCTTGTAAAGACAACCGTATTTCCGGCTGACCGTTTTATTGAAGTCCGACAACATCGGGAAATCGAAACCGAGGTCATGTTTCCAACGCTCCAGAGCATAAATGCTGTCCACAGAAACAGCCAGCAACTGGGTATTCAGTTTTTCATATTCTGCCAGGCTGGCGTTCATCTCCTGCAGTTCCTTTGTACACACGCCGGTAAAGGCCAGCGGAAAGAACAGCAGCAGCACATTTTTACCCCGGTAATCTTTCAGGTGGATCTGGGATTTATCACTGGCACGCAGGGTAAATTCAGGCGCTTTGTCTCCGGGTTTTATTTCCATACAATATTCGAATACAACTTTTGACCACAAACATAAAGAACCGGTTGCATTTTCCGGCAATCATATCCGCGTAGCAGTACGGAAAGGCACTTGCGTCTCATGGTTTTTTGTTTTTATCCTTTCAAATCTATCCTATCCCGGCCAGCGAAACAACAAAGCAGGCACTGTGATATTGTAATCAGTAACCCAATAAACAAAAATGCGGCTGCTCCGCAATCCTGCGGGCAGCCGCTTTACTGTACAACACCCGAAAAGTGGGTTACCCGTCCGGACGGAAGGGTGTTTGGTGTGATTACAGGCGACGGAGATGAAGTGCCTCCAGATGACTGGTATTGTCGTCCTGCAATTTGATCTCAGTGTTTGTTTTTTGCATGATCAGCCAGTCATCACTCATTTCATCCAGGGCATAGGTACCTGCGATCGTCAGGATCAGTTTATTGCTGCTGTTGTTTACTGTCCACTGGCCGGTTTTTGTCGTGCCATCCGGCAGGTAGGCCAGCAGTAGGCCATTATCCTGGAACTCGAAACTATACCCGTTGAAATCGGAAGTTTCCTCTTTGTCTTTGTCCCAGAAATAACTCACCACCCAGGTACCGTTACCCAGTTGAACATTGATTGGGTTAGAGTCGTCGTCATTCGATTTGGAGCAGCCCATCCAGAAAAGGGCGGCCAGAATTCCCATAAAAATGTAGCGTGTCATAAGAAGTAGTCTGATTGTGTTTGTTCGTAAAACAAAGATGCGAACGGCAGACAGGCAGAAACAAATGAATTGAACCGAACAGGTAAAACAGGCTACCCAACAGGCAAAATCGCGCAGCGTGCGTAGTTTTGTCCGATGAAAAACAAAAACATCTGCCGTTTCCGGCACCTGCTGTCTGTCCTGGCCGCCTGCCTGTTGATGGTTTCCTGCGCCCCGTCCTTCAAAAAAGGCTATAAGGCTTTTGAACGACGGGACTACCCTGCCGCTATATCTGTTTTTCAGCATTTTGAGGCACACCCTAAATGGGGCCCGGCAGCGCAGTATTACAGCACCCGGATCCGGTTGTCCGATACCCGGGACCTTCCCGGTTTGCTGGCCCTCGACCATGCCCTCCAGCAAACGGACTCTTCCTTGCACCACCTGCCACTCCGGCTGGCCGGCTGCCAGGCCAGGAAGTACGGTGTGGACAGTATGGCCATCGCCAGCCTGCGCGAACAAACCCAGCGTTGGGCGATCGCCGGTATCCGCGCACGCGGCACCCTGCCGGCACTGGATTCTTTGCTCGACGGTTTGACCGCTCCCCTGCCCCAGCTGCAACCCGACATTGAAGACACCCACCGAGACATCGTCAATGCCAACCTGGAAACCGCCGACTACGATACAATGACGGCCATCCTGCGCCGGCATATCGACTATGTGCTTTCGGAAAACTACGATGAAACAAGGCGCATGAGCGAGTCCCTCTGGACCGCCTTCACGACCAAATACCCACCCTGTGCGATCGACCGCTTTGCCCGCGAGCACCCCATGACGTTTGCCGGCCGGGACTGCTGGCTGTCCGAAGTGCACCCCCTGCTCTGTGAAGGCAGCCTGGGCGACCTGCTGGACTTTCACGGAGAAAACCGTTGGACGGCCCTGGAGATCGTCGTGCTCAACCGCATTGCCGGTCTGGCAGAAGACAGTACGGCGGCACAGCAGCTGGACCCCGGCCAACAGGCCCACCTGCTGCGGCTGAAAGCCCGCACCGGTCTGCGATCGGCACTGCACAGCGGAAATGCCGCCCGCGACACCAGCGCTGCCCTGGGTGCTGCACTGGAATATATCCGCCAGTTCGCCCCTCGCTATTCCGCTTTCCGCATGCTGGAGGAGGCCCTGCAGTTTTTCCTGGAATATCAGCTGTACAGCAGCGGCATCACTCTGCTGGAACAGGCCCGGCCGTTTTTCCCCGACACACTCCCGGAGGGTTGCACGACCAATTTTAATTATCAGCATCGGGTAAAACCCTGGATCGATGGCAAACTACCCATTCTCCGCCGGCCGCCGCAAACAACCGGTAAACGCCCGCTGACCAGTCTGAATACACCGGAAGGAGAAGAATTCAACCCCGTGGTCCGTGCCGATGCAATGGAATTGTTTTTCGCCGGCCGGGGGCGCCGCGACAACCTGGCCAAGGCCGATGTGTTCACGGCTACCTGGGATACGGCCCGGCAGGACTGGACCTCGCCTCGCCGGGTACCGGAACTCTCCGGCGCCGGCCAGCAGATCCCGCTTTCCTTGACGGCCGATGGGAAACAACTCCTGCTCCAGATCAACGGCCGGTTGTACCTGAGCCGGCGGGCCGCTCCGGAATCCGCCTGGAGTGTGCCGGAACCCCTGCCTGTCAGTGGCATCCCGATCATGGGCAGCGGCCAGCTCAGCGCTGATGGCAATATCCTGGTCCTGGAAGGCGCGTATTCGACCGGCAGCCCGACCCATGCACCCGACCTGGACATCTTTGTCAGCCTGCGCGATCCGGCTACCGGCACCTGGGGCCGGCCGGCGGCCCTGGGCGCCGACATCAACACTGACGGCCAGGAAACCAGCCCGTTCCTGCTGCCCGACGGACGTACACTCTATTATACCAGCACTGAATACCCCGGCCTGGGCAGCAGCGATGTTTTTATGGCCACCCGTACCCGCGACGACTGGACACATTGGTCGTGGCCCAAAAACATGGGTAAGGAACTCAACGACACGTTTCCCCACCGCGGTTATACCACAGTATCAGCGGACGGCAAACGCGCCTGGATGAGTGTGAATGGGGACCTCTGGGAAGTCCAGCTACAGGAGTAGATACTTTTCCAATTTCAAATTTTTCTTTTCAAATTTCAAATCCAGGGTACTTCCATTAATATCCAATTTGAAAAGAAAAATTTGAAATTGGAAAAGTTTGGGAGCGGGTAGGAAAGGTTTGTCAATGCTGCACCACAAACCGCACCGCCTGCTGCGGCCCCTTCCCGGCATGTACGGTCAGGATGTACAAGCCGCCAGGCAAATGCGCCGGAAGCAGGACCGGTTGAGGTGCGGCATCGACCACCAGCTGTTGTGACAATACCACCTGCCCGGTGCCATCCAGCACCTGTACCTGCACCTGCTCACCCGCCCAGGCAGGCAGATCTGCATACAGCACGCCGGTCGTCGGGTTCGGGAACACGTGCAGAAGGCCGGTTTGCAAACTCCGGTTCGCCGGTTTCTGCTCCGGCATAACCGGGCAGTTGAATGTATTCAGGTAGGCTTCATTGTAGGTCTGTGGCTCCAGCCGTGCCACCACATGGATATAGTCCGGCTGGGATTGCGGCGGCAAGGTATATTCAAAGATATCAGTCTCCCCGTTGGCAATGCTGTCTGTCGTGGATTTGAACCGGATGCTGTAGAACGGCGTAAAGTTTGGATTGCGCACCAGGTACGACCGGTCGTCGGGTGGCGCGATATAGGTGGATCCGTTCGCCGGGGCGGCAGCCACTACGCCGTTGGGTACTTCAAACGCAACATAGGTCATCGGGTCGGCGCATTGGTTGATCACCCGGATGCGGTATTTCCGCTGGAGCTGGCTGTTCTGGGTGATCTGCAACAGTTCGTACCGCATACAGCCGATCTCCTTTACGTCGCAGGGCAGGCCTTCGCGCACAATAACATTAAAGCAACAGGTGGCTACATTGCCACAGCTGTCGCGGGCCTCGTAGCAGACCTCCGTTTTCTTGACCGGAAAAATGCTACCCGGCGGCAGGCCCTCTGTCAGGGTCAGCGAGATGCCCGGGCACGGGCAGTCTGACAGTACGGTGGGTAGATCGTAGTCCACCGCCACCGGCCCCGTGCCGGCCAGTGTGGGAATGTTCAGGTCGTCAATACAGACGATGCTGACTGTCGAGTTCGGATCGGTCAGGTACTGCAGCTGATAAGTCAGGATAATATCACAGTTGCCGGGATTGGGGATTGTGTCGGATACGGCCCCCGGAGCGGAAAAGGTCTGCCCGGCAATGGTGATCGTTTCGCCCGGACAGAACTCGACCACTTCGGTGATTTCGGGTAGGGGCAGCACCTCTACGGTAAAAGTATCGTGCAGCACACATCCGTCGGCAGAGGTGGCCAGCAGGGTATACGTCGTGGTCGTGGCCGGTTGTATGGTCACTGTTGGGCAGTCGGTACAGCTCAGTCCGGTTGCCGGCGTCCAGGCGTAGTTATCGAACCCGGGTACACTCAGGGTAAGAGACTTATTGGCACAGATCGCCGTGTCGGGAAACTGAGTATCCGGCAGCAGGCTCAGGGTAAGCAATACCGAGTCGCGTTGTTGACCGCCGCAGGCATCCGTCACCTCCACCCAATAAATGCCGGCATCCGAAGCGGCAAAGGTAGAGCCGGTGCTGCCGTCCTGCCACAGGTACGCGGCGAAGCCGGGCCCGGCATAGAAGACTACGGTGCTGTCGGCACAGAGGATGACCGTCGGGCCAAGGTCGAGGACCGGTGGCAGGGGGGCATTTAAGGTGGCGCTGTCAAAGTTATTCTCGTAATTGCACTCATCCAGGGAAGTCGCGCCCTCCAAATCGGAGGGGGTAAACGGCACCGGCAGGGTCCCGTCGGTATTTACCACGGAATACAGGGTCCCGCCATCCGGGAGCACGGGGCCTCCTCCCGGATTCAAAAGGGTATAAGACAGCGATATACAACTGTCTGGCCACTGCCCCAGCACAACATTTACCACATCCAACAGATTAGCGCCCGGATCGGTAGCAGGGTCGGCATCATAGAACGCCACCGGCACAACCGGCGGCAGTGAGTCGCTGCCGAGGTTGCAGAGCGTGTAGTCCAGACTGACCTGGCCGGAGGCGCAATACAACGAGTCGATGCTGAACACCAAATCCAGCGGCGCCAGCCCGATCACATACGCATTGATCGTATCGCAGCCCTGGATACCGGAGATGGTGTCGTAGACGGTGCCCGGCAGGGTGTATTCCATGCCGTTGATGGTGACGGAGGAATTGGGGCAGAGGGTTAGGGGGTGGGTT
>SBHD01000026.1 GCA_006226345.1 Bacteroidota bacterium
AACCTGTCAGGTAAAAAAGCCCAACAGGCTGGCGCTGTGGCGCCAGCCTGTTGGGCTTTTTTACCTGACAGGTTATGAAAGTGGTTACCCCTCTAACCGGAAATCCCCCAAATCCCCTTCATCCATGCCATCCTCATGAAAGAACTGAAAAGCGTCTTTTCCGCCAAACCATTCGAGCACTGCATTGCGCTCCACTCGGGTAGGTTTTGACGACAACAAGCCCGGGTACGACGAATATTTCCACCTCCGGAAATCCCGGCAAAGCCGGTGCTTTTGTGGATTAAAGTGGATATACCAAATCAGTTGGGTCAGATACACCTCATCATTAACCTCGATTCGTTGGAAGGGGCGTTTAAACAGATTGCCCTCCCTGCCATACTGGTTGTTCATAGTGCGGGTAAAGCTGTTGAACCAGTTGGAAAACTGATCTGAAACAAACTCCGGCAAATTTCGGATCCGGTCTTTAAAGGCAGAGTCCTTCTGTTCCACCAATGGCAACAACACGTCTTCCGGCCGGACCTGAATCAGCAAATGAAAATGATTGGGTAGCAGGCAATAGGCATAGGTCCGGACAACAGGTGCAATATACCTGGAATAGCGCTCCAGGAACAACAGATAGTCGTGTGGACGAAAAAAAACCTGTTGCCGGTTATTCCCCCGGTTGTAGATATGGTAATAGCAATCGGGGTACAGGGCAGTTTGGGTCGCCATACTTCAGGGAATTAGGAAGGTTATACTACTGGTTGGTAAATATAACACGATCCTGTCAGGTGAAAAAACAAAGCAGGCTGGCGCCTATGCGCAGCCTGCTTTGTTTTTTCACCTGACAGGTTTGGCCACTCAACAACTTACAGCCCAAAGATCGCCCGTCCCAGATACGTTGCGGCGTCGCCCAACTCTTCTTCAATGCGAAGGAGCTGGTTGTACTTGGCAATCCGGTCGGAGCGACTGGCTGAACCGGTCTTGATCTGCCCGGTATTCAGCGCAACCGCCAGGTCGGCTATAGTGGTATCTTCCGTTTCGCCGGAACGGTGGCTGATCACCGAGGTATAGGCATGGCGTGTGGCCAGGCTTACCGATTCGATCGTTTCGGTCAGGGAACCGATCTGGTTGACCTTGATCAGGATGGAATTGGCGATCTTTTCATCGATTCCGCGTTGCAGCCGTTCGACATTGGTCACGAACAGATCATCGCCTACGAGCTGGATCCGGTGCCCGAGGGTTTCGGTCAGTTGTTTCCAACCATCCCAGTCATCTTCAGCACAGCCATCTTCGATCGAATAGATCGGATAGCGGTTACACCAGTCTTTCCAGAACGCCACCATATCGTTTCGGCTCAGGCGGTCGCCGGTAGATTTCTTGAATACGTATTCTCCTTTTTCCGCGTCGAAAAATTCGGACGAAGCGGCATCTAAAGCAATGACGATATCATCAAGGGGCCGGTAACCGGCAGCCTTGATAGCCGTCATGACCATCTGGATGGCTTCCTCGTTGTTTTTAATACCGGGCGCAAATCCGCCCTCATCGCCTACGTTGGTGGCATATCCCTTGCTTTTCAGTACTTTTTTCAGGTGGTGGAAAATCTCGACGCCCATACGGAGTCCTTCCCGGAAGGAGTTGGCGCCCACAGGCATGATCATAAACTCCTGGATATCAATACCGTTGTCGGCGTGTTCACCACCGTTCAGGATATTCATCATAGGCACAGGCAACACGTGTGCGTTCACCCCGCCCAGATAGCGGTAAAGTGGTTGGCCGAACTCTTCGGCGGCGGCTTTGGCTACAGCCAGGGAAACAGCCAGGATTGCATTTGCCCCGAGTTTGCTTTTGTTGCGGGTGCCATCCAGTTCAAGCATCATGCGGTCGATTTTGATCTGGTCGGTCACTTCACAGTCGAGGAGCTCTTGCCGGAGCGGTCCGAGTACGTTTTTTACAGCCTGTTGCACCCCTTTCCCAAGGTAGCGTCCTTCTTCATTGTCCCGGAGTTCAACGGCTTCGTGAATGCCGGTGCTGGCGCCGGAAGGGACAGCGGCACGGCCCATGAAACCGGTTTCCGTCCACACTTCCACTTCAACAGTTGGATTGCCGCGGGAGTCGATGATTTCGCGGGCAAGAATATCACGTATTGCGCTCATGTCTATGTTGTGATTGAGTGATCAAAAGTTCGAAATAATTCGGCGCAAAAGTAGCCAAATTCTGTATTGACCATGGTTCAACCAGTTATTATCTATTGGAAAGAGCCGGATTTTAGGGATTGGTCGGCCTTGATGTTGACCACTGCCTGCGAAAGAAACGAGTGGGCAGTCGTATCTAAAGTTGCGCAGATCATACAATTATTCTGAAGGTTTGGGGATTGATAGATAATTCTATTGATTTTGCGCACTAGCAGTGCCGAATTATATCTTTGTCGGCGCCTGTTGCCGATGCCTGCGTTTTCGGGTGTATACGATCTGCCTCGTTCACAAACGATTTTCATCAACCGTTTCAAGTTTCTAAAACCTATGAGCGTTCTTGCCACTATCGACTGGATTTTAATTTTTGCTTATTTCGCCCTGATCCTGGGAATTGCCTGGTGGGTTATCCGGCAAAAAACCGATACCTCGGATGACTATTTTCTCGCCGGCCGGAACCTGGGCTGGTTCGTAGTCGGCGCTTCTATTTTTGCTTCCAATATCGGTTCGGAGCATATTGTCGGGCTTGCCGGCTCGGGTGCAACGGATGGGGTGGCCATGGCACACTACGAACTGCATGCCTGGTGTTTGCTGGTGCTGGGGTGGGTGCTTGCTCCATTTTACATGCGATCCCGGGTATTTACGATGCCGGAATTTTTGGAAAAGCGTTTTTCGCCCACGGCCCGCTGGGTGCTTTCGGTCATTTCCCTGGTTGCCTATGTGCTTACCAAAGTCGCTGTTGGGATTTTTGCCGGCGGTATTGTTTTTGGTGTGTTGTTACCAGACCTCAATCTGTTTGGCCTGAACAGTTTCTGGATAGGCTCTATCCTGGTTATTGTACTGACCGGCTTGTACACCATTCTTGGGGGCTTGCGGGCGGTAGCTTATACTGAAACGATCCAAACTGTTATTTTGATCCTGGGCTCGGTATTAGTCACCTGGTACGGTCTGGAAGCCCTTGGAGGCTGGTCAGAGCTCCGGCGGATCTGCGGCACAGAAATGTTCAACCTGTGGAAACCGCTGGTCCCTGCCGGTATGGAGGGTACCTGGGCACCGGTTAAGTCGGATACCCAAATGGCCTGGTATTTTAATGGCAACTATCCCTGGCTGGGCATGCTGTTCTGTGCCCCGATCATTGGTATGTGGTACTGGTGTACTGATCAGTATATCGTGCAACGGATGCTTGGCGCTTCCAGTCTGAAAGAAGCACGCCGGGGAACGATCGCTGCTGCTTTTCTGAAATTACTGCCTGTATTTATCTTTATTATTCCTGGTCTGATCTGCTTTGCCCTGGCTTCCAGTGGGAAAATGGAAGCGATCAGTGCTGCGCTGACCGATGAGTCTGGCAATCTGGTTGCAGCAAACGCCCAGCAGGCATTTCCGTTGCTGGTAGCGACCGTCCTGCCTGCAGGGATCCGTGGGATCGTTGTTGCCGGCCTGCTGGCTGCTCTGATGAGCTCGCTGGCCGGTGTCTTCAATGCTTCTTCCACCCTGTTCACCATGGACTTGTATTCCAAATTCCGGCCGGATACCTCAGAAAAGGGTCTGGTCCGGATCGGCAGGGTTGCAACCGGTGTCATGGTATTGATCGGTCTGTTATGGATACCGGTTATCCAGGGGAGCCGGGGGCTTTACGATTACCTGCAAAGCGTACAGGGCTATCTGGCGCCTCCGATCTTCGTAGTCTTTTTCTTTGGAGTGTTCAACAAACGCCTCAACGCCAAAGGCTGCCTGGCGGCATTAGGGGTGGGCTTTGCAATGGGACTGTTCCGGTTGGCGATCGATACGCCGGTAACCCTGTCTGGGTTTGCATACGAAGAGGGTTCCTTTTTCTGGATCGTCAACAATATATTCTTCCAATATTATAGTCTGCTGATCTTTATCGTATGTGCGGTGGTCATGATTGGGGTCAGTTATGCCACCCCGGCGCCTTCTGCTCAACAGGTGGAAGGCCTGACCTTTGCCACCGTTACGGCTGAACAACGTGCAGAGACCAAGGCCAGCTATACTACTGGCGATATCCTGGCCTCTGTCCTGGTATTGGCGCTTATTCTTGCCGCTTATCTCTACTTTACCGGGTAGAATAACATCTGCTGCATACCAGGAAAACAGAACGCCTGCCGGGTTATAGGATCCGGCAGGCGTTTTTTATTACATGTATTTCGTGTTAACAGATCAATCTGCTCAATTACACTCGGAATGGCCGCAGTTCTTACAATGCAGGCATCCTTCCTGGTAAACCAGGCCGTCGGTCTTACAGGCAGGGCAGGTATTGTGCGAAGGCTCCGTCCCATCCGGAATGAACTTACGCAAGGCCCGGACCACCCCGTTCTTCCAACTGTTCAGCGACGCAGTTTCCAGATGGAGGTTGTCCACCACTTCCACTACATAGGGCAACGGCATGCCGTGCCGCAAAATACCGGAGATGAGCCGGGCGTAGTTCCAGAATTCTTTATTGAAGGTACGGGAAAGCCCCTCGATCGTTACTTTGTATCCTCCTTTGTCGACATACTGAAAGTCGTATCGGTTTTTGCCGTTTTCTTTAATCTTGATCACCTTGCCTTCCGAAACCTGCGTAAGGACAGTGAAAGAATCCACTGCGCGTCCGGTGAAGATCTCATAGGGACGTCCCTGATATAAACCCACTACGGCAACCCAGCGTTCGTCATTATTCATAAAACTGACAACCTCGGCATCCAGTACTTTTGGCCGTTTCGGCGCTGCTGTTTCGGTGAAGGTTTCTTTTTTCTCGTCTTTCTTTTTATCACTGACAAGTACACCGCTCCGGGAGCCTTCCCGGTATACGGTCATGCCTTTACAGCCCACTTCCCAGCCGGTGAGGTAGATCTGTCCGATCAGGTCTTCCGTCGCATCTTCAGGGACGTTCACGGTCACGCTGATGCTGTGATCCACCCATTTTTGCACCCGGCCCTGAAGGTGAACTTTCTTCACCCAGTCTACATCTTCAGCTGTAGCCTGATACCAGGGCGATTGACGAATGATCTTTTGCAACTCGGCTTCCGGGAATTTTTCCACTTCTTCAGGATCGTAGCCATTAGCCTGCAACCATTGTTTGAACGGGATGTGAAAGACATGATAGTCCTCCCAGCTGTCCCCCACTTCGTCGGTGAAGGTGATGCGAACGTTCTTGTCGTTGGGGTTAACTTTTTTCCGACGTTTGTAGGAGATCCGGAAGACCGGTTCCAGGCCGGAAGTGGTCTGAGTCATGAGGCTGGTCGTACCGGTGGGTGCGATGGTCAGCAAGGCTATATTACGCCGGCCGGTCTGTATCATATCGGCGTACAATTCCGGGTCGGTTGCACGAAGCCGTTGTATGAAGGGGTTGTTTTCTTCGCGGGCTGTATCGTAGATCGGGAAGGCCCCCCGCTCCCGGGCAAGGTCAACTGATCCGCGGTAGACTGCCAGTGCCAGGGTTTGATGAACTTGTTCACAAAAATCCAGGGATTCGTCCGAGCCGTACCGGATCCCCAAGGCAGCCAGCATGTCGCCCTCAGCAGTGATCCCGATCCCGGTACGCCGGCCCTGCCGGCATTTTTTCTGAATTTTCAACCAAAGATCACGTTCGGTGGCTTTAACGGCATCTGGCTCCGGGTCGTGGTCGATCTTTTCCAGTATCCGGTCAATTTTTTCCAGCTCCAGGTCAATGATGTCGTCCATCATACGTTGGGCCAGTTTGCCGTGTTTTTTGAGTAGATCAAAGTCGAATGTGGCCTTATCGGTAAATGGATCTTTAACATAGCTGAACAGGTTGATCGCCAGCAACCGGCAGCTGTCGTAGGGGCAAAGCGGGATCTCTCCGCAAGGATTGGTGGATACGGTACGGAAGCCAAGATCGGCGTAACAGTCCGGTACAGATTCCCGAAGTACGGTATCCCAGAACAACACTCCCGGCTCAGCACTTTTCCAGGCATTATGTACGATCTTTTTCCAGAGGTCTGCGGCATCAATCTCCCGGGTGACGGTTGGTTTTTTACTCTCTACCGGAAAGCGGAGGGTATATGGTTGGCCGGCCAGGACGGCCTTCATGAAGGCGTCATCGATCCGGAGCGAAATATTGGCGCCGGTTACTTTGGTACTGTCCATTTTAGCATCCACGAACTGAGGTGCGTCCGGATGGCGGACGGAAAGGGTCAGCATCAATGCACCGCGGCGGCCATCCTGTGCCACTTCCCGGGTTGAGTTGGAGTATCGTTCCATAAACGGCAGGATACCGGTGCTGGTCAGGGCACTGTTCATGACCGGGGTGCTGGTCGGGCGCAGGTGCGACAAGTCATGTCCCACACCACCCCGGCGTTTCATCAGTTGCACCTGTTCTTCATCCATTTTCAGGATGGCCCCGTACGAATCTGCACTGCCTTCCACACCAATGACGAAGCAGTTGGACAAGGATACGATCTGAAAATGATTGCCAATGCCAGCCATCGGGCTTCCCTGCGGTACCAGATACCGGAAGTGCCGCAGCAACTGTAGTACATCTGCTTTTTTAAGGGGGTTCTTGTATTTGTTTTCGATCCGCAGGATCTCCGCGGCAATACGCTGGTGCATATCCTCCGGGCTCTGTTCGTACAGATTGCCGAAGGAATCTTTCAGGGCATACTTGTTCAGCCAGACGTTGGCTGCGAGGGTATCGCCGTTGAAATAAGCCGTGGCCTTTTCCAGGGCTTCTTCATGGGTATAGGTAGGCAAGTCGGCCACCTCCGTTGAATTGTCAATCGTCGGGGATTCCATTGTTTTCATGAAAGGACTGTTACTTTAAATCTTGTTTTTATACAAAAAACGTCGGCGGGAGGGGATGCGAAGTATGGTGAGCAAACATACAATTTTAGGCGCGTACAGCCAGCGGGAAAAGGCGCTTTCTTGGAAAAAAAATGCACCGGGGTAAGGGTTGCCGGTCTGGGAAAGGATCTGCCCAATTTTATTTTATCCTTCAGGCCGTTTTCCGGCAACCGGCGGCATGTTTTTTAGGCGGATTGCGGACATGACCGGACAGGAAGTTCGGGAGGCCGGGGAAAAAGAACCCGGTCAGTTGAACGTGCAGCATATTGCATCGCTGTTGCTCCAAATAAAAACGGGCAACCCTTGTGGCTGCCCGTTGGATTTCAGGTGTTCGGACGATATGGTTAGGCTTTTATGAAAGAAGCAAAGGAATAGCCACCCTGTGTTGCAAGGACAATCTGGTACACGCCGTTGGCAAGAAGTGCAGTCGCCTGGAGCCGGATCTGGTTTGATCCGTCTGTCAGCGAAACGGTTTCCGTGTATTGTACCCGGCCTAGCGGATCAATGATCTGGATTTGTGCTTCCTGCACTTTCGGACTTTCAACGGAAAGGTTGACCCAATCCACTACCGGGTTAGGATATAGCTGCAGCGACAGTGTACTGGCTGTAAGCGCATGGGCAGGCGTCGTCACGATCGGTTGTGCCATAAATACGTTATCCCGCAGGCAGGTGATCGGAGTGTTTCGCCGGATGATATCGGCCAGCCGGGTGTTTTTAATCTCCGCGATCTCTTCCGGCGTAAAGGCCGGATCGTTCTCAAAGTAAAAACGGTCACCATCGCGCAGGGCGGTAAACTGTTGTGAAAGGATTGTCATTGCCGTCGGGCCGAACAGCGCATTTGGCATATGGTCTTCCGATAACATCCCGACCCAGGGATCAATGGCATTAATATCCTGATAAACAGCCTGAAGGGTCATGTTCATCAGGTCGTCACCGGTAACTTCAGTGAAGTCGTTCAGTGCGGGAAGTCCGAAATCCATCCGTACGGTATTGTAATCCGGCAGGCCACGGTCGCGGCCGCGCTGGATATTAAGGGCTGCCAGGTCAAGGCCGCCTGCGCCGGGAGGTCCGAACAGGAAGTTACGCAGGTCGTCGATGATCTTGCAGTCAAAATTCTGTTCCACCACTGTGGACATTCCGATCAGGTAGGGCTCTATACCGCCTACTTCGGTGGTTGCACTTGGGTTGAAATAGGCGTCGCGGAGCAGGATGTTTCCTTCCGGCATGTAATTGCCAGCGTCGTCCATCCGGATCAGGGTGCTATTGATGGTGGAGTGCCCGTAGCGGTAGGCAGCTGCCGAGAATACGTTCATGATACCGGGGTTGACCGATTCACTGTAGCCGGCATATGTGGGAAGGTGTACACCGAGTGTAGGCAGCCATTCCTGGTAGGTTACAGACTGGATCAGAGCGCCCACGCGGCGGCGGGCTTCCTGGAACAGCTCTTCATCCGACCAGGTGGGGTTTTCAGCATACAATTCCAGGCATATCCGGTTGTGTTCCCGGGCGAACAGGTTGTGCAGGGCCAGCAGGAACGGATTCTCATTGGCACGGACATCACCGGCAATGAACCATTTGTCTACAAACGGCAGGGGCATGGCCATTTCCGGTGCGCCCTGATCCAGCGGGGCACTGTACTCACCGGTAACAGTGTTCCAGGGAAGCATCTTGCCGTCGGATAATTTTAATTTGCCTTTGCTGTACATCCGGAGCCAGCTGGCCCGGTTGAAGTTGGACCCGTATACACCCGAACCGTCGATAAAGGCCGTAATGTCGTTGACATGCATCCGTGGGTTGCCGGGTTCCGTGCCGGTGATCGGATCGTATTTGGAACGGAACATCGGTATCTGCACATTGCCGGTCCCATAGGGGTCGAAAAAGAAATCGAACGGCGGAACAGCGATCGGCATCGGTTCCGTGGGATTATCCGGTGACAGGACGATATCATGATCGATAAACTGTCCCCACGCCCAGGCATAGGCACTCAATCCGCGGGGGTCCTCGGCCTGTGTGCTTTGGGAAAAGATCAGGTTACTGATATGCCGGGGGTTGGGCCGGTCGAGCCCGGATGGTTCGGATATACCATCTGCATATCCAATGGTTCCCATCGTTCGTTGCCGCTCACCGGCAGCGCCCCATGTGGGGTGGGTGGGGTTGTTGTCGCTGCCATCGTATTTCCGGTATTCCTGTGCGGGAACGATGGTGGCGGTGCACAGAATCAAACTTGCTGTAACAAACAGGTAGTACGTGTATTTCATAGAAGGGAAAACCTTAATTGGGGGGCGGGTGAATAAATAGGATTAGAAATTAGTCGATTTGGCAGCGCAAGGCAGGTGCCGAGGGTGCACCTGCCTTGCAACGATAAACCCGGGGGGTACGGGTCTCGTCATTCAAATGCAATTTTGGCAAGAAAACCGGTAAACTATTGTGTAGCTCACGGTGATTCCGATCATTGGCAATGATGATATACAGCACGCATTTGCCGGGCTGTTTCCAGGCCCGCCAAAAGTGGTTTTTTCCGGTCAGAGGGAGGGAAGAACTGGTTTATGCCGGAGTGATCAGGGGGCGGGAATAAAATGTCGGAGATCGGCTCCCGAAAGTTCATTCACCAGTTGGAGCAGGTTCAGGGCCTCGTCGTAAACGGCATCCATCACAAACATTTCGCCGCGGTCTACAAAGTCATAAATGGCCAGGTCGGTAGGTGGGGTTGGAATAGTGCGGAGTTGTGTACTGCTGATCCATTCCAGCTGCCCTTCATTACAATAGGGCGGGGTCTGATACGGAATATCGGCCAGGTAGATATAGCAAAGCCAGTTGTAATTAACGGGAGAAGATTCGCTCAGGATTCCGCATAGCCGGGGTGGCGGGATCTCGATCCCGGTTTCTTCCTTGGTTTCCCGGATGGCTGCCTCCACAGGGCGTTCACCATGCTCCAGTTTGCCGCCTACCGGTACGTATTTACCGGCATTCGGCATTTTAGCCCGTCGGAGGAGCAGGTATTCGGTGCCGCAACGCAGGATGACCATGGCCGCTAGTTTTTTCATCCGGCAAAGTTCCGGTTTTGAAGGCAATTCCAAGAGGCTGGGCTGGCTTTGTTGGACCAGATATCGGAGCGGGCGAAGACACATTTCCCTAATCCTGGCATTTGGTTCGCCAGAATTCGACAAAAGTGTTGATTTCAAAATTTAAGGTGGCTTGTATATAAATTTACAGTATGTTTGATTTTTATTGTAGTCGTGGGAGGCTTCCCGGATGAACCAGGAGCAGGCGGTTTTTAGTTCATAGTGTCTGTCTTTCGTCGGAAATCGGGTATTCCGGCGCAAAAGAAAGTGCCTGATCGAAAAAACGGGCCTCACTGCTGTCCAGAATGGAATAATCCACCGGCTTCTTGTCCTATTATTAACTAAATCAAATTTTGGTATGAAGTTCAAACTACCCTGCAAGGTACTCTTGCTGTTTGCCCTGTTGTTTGCACTGGCTCAAACAGCATTTGCACAGTTTACCGCTTCCGGACGCATAACCGATGCTGAAGGTGCGGGACTCCCCGGAGCAACAATTGTTGTCAGTGGTTCCCGGATTGGTACGCTTTCCGACGTGGATGGCCGATTCGAACTCGAGGTGCCCGGTAATGCTGCCCAACTAACTATTTCCTACACCGGTTTCCGTTCTGTAACAGTGGATGTTTCTGCTGCCAGCGCCACGATCGATATAGTGCTGGAGGACGATTTCGCCAGCCTGGATGAAGTTGTGATTTCCGGTTTGGCGACTAACATCAAACGTTCTAACCTGGCTAACTCTGTCGCCACCATAAACGCGAAGGAGCTGACCGGCGTTACTACTCAAAGTACCATGGACGGTGCGCTGTATGGCAAGTTTCGTGGCGCAGAGATCCGGGCCAACTCCGGTGCGCCCGGAGGCGGTATGTCGGTGCGCCTGCGCGGTGTAACTTCCATTTTTGGCAACCAGCAACCACTATATATCGTGGATGGCGTCTTTATCAACAATGATGCTATTTCACTGGGTACAAATATTGTATCGGCTGCTGCAGGTGGCGGAAATACATCTACCAACCAGGATGATGCCTCCAACCGTATTGCCGACCTGGACCCGGAAGATATCGAGTCGGTTGAGATACTGAAAGGTGCTTCCGCAGCAGCCATTTACGGTTCTCGTGCTGCTGGCGGTGTGGTTATTATCACGACCAAAAGAGGGAAGTCGGGCGATACCCGTGTGTCCGTCTCCCAATCGGTAGGGTTTAGCCAGCCCATCCGCCTCCTGGGTATGCGGGAGTGGACTGCCGACAAGGTGGAGCAAAATTTCAGTGCCGCCGACCGGCAGCTCTTTGAGCAAAACGGGCTTACCGATTATGAAAAGGTCCTGTATGACAACCGCCCGATCTCCACAACCACGCGCGTGGATGCTGCCGGTGGAACCTCCAAGACCAACTTCTTTATAGGCGCGACCTATAAAAATGAAGATGGTTTGCTGTCCAATACGGGGTATGAAAAGATTTCCGGCCGTGTAAACATCGGGCACCGGTTCAATGACTGGCTCGACCTGTACATGACCAATAACTATATCAACTCGACATCCGACCGTGGTTTTTTCAATAACTCCAATACTAATGCCACCATCGGATATGCTATGGCATTTACGGCTCCCTGGTACAAACTAACCCCGGATCCGGGTAGTGAGGACTATCCCGCTATCAACGCAGTCGGCTCCAATGTGCTGGAAACGGCCGCCCTGGTGACCAACCGAGAAAACATCAACCGCTATATCGGCGGGGCTACGATGAACATCCGCTTTTTCAGTAATGACCGCTCTGAACTGAAAGGTGTAATACGGGCTGGTCTGGACCAATATACACTGCGGACGACCTCCATCTTCCCGCAAAACCTGTCGTACTTCCGTGATCCGGGTACGTTGGGTGGTGTGTCGGTCAGTGGTACCACGATCAACACCAACTCTAACTTGTGGGGCTTCCTGGTGTACACTGCCACCACCGGAAATGGGCTGACGCTGCGCTCCCAGGCCGGTATGACCGCAGAGAATTTTGACCAGAATACTGTGATCACCACTGCAACAGGCCTGAATGGTTCGCAGACCAACCTCGACCAGTCCGGAAGCGTAGCGGTTTTCCAAAGTCGGTTCCCGCAGAAAGACCGTGGCTTTTTCGTACAGCAGGAGTTGAACTGGAAAGACCGCATTGCCGGTACTATCGGCCTGCGGGGCGACCGTTCGACCAACAATGGCGATGCCTCCAAACTGTACTACTACCCGAAGGCTAACCTGGCCTTCAACCTCCACTCCTTTAATTTCTGGACACTTTCCACTGTCAGCCAGTTCAAACTGCGGGTGGCATATGGTCAGGCAGGACGTTTCTCGAACTTTGCTGACCGCTTCAACGCTATGGTCGGTACGTTTGTCGGCACATCAAACGGACTGTTTACCAGTACGCTGCGGGGGAATACCACTGTGGGACCAGAACGGCAGAGTGAACTGGAGTTTGGCACAGATCTGGGCTTTTTCAAAAACCGGCTTACCCTGGATATCACGTATTACATTAAATCGATCGACGATCTGTTGTTGCGGGCGCAAATCCCGCAATCGACCGGATATGTTAACCAGGTGCTGAATGCCGGCGCCCTGGAAAACAGGGGGATTGAGATCGGTCTTGATGCTACTCCGTTGAAAGGTGCTATTACCTGGAACACGGGTATCAACTTCTGGAAGAACCAGTCAGAAGTGACCCGCCTGGACGTGCCGGCATTTAATATTGGTGGTTTTGCTGCCAGCCTCGGTCAGTACCGGATCCAGGAAGGCAAGAGTGCTACACAGATCGTAGGTACTTATGAAGAAGGTTGCACGGATTGTGATCCGGATGGTGACGGTTTCAAGGTATATGGAAATGCTGAGGCGGATTTCAATATGTCGTTCCAGAACTCCATTTACTACAAAAACTTTGAACTGAATTTCCTGATCCACTGGAAGAAAGGCGGTGATGCGATCAACCTGAGCACCCTGCTGTGGGACCTGGGTCAGCTGACCTGGGACTACGACGACAAGACCCTTGATCCTGCCGGTGTATTGAATAATGGAGACTACCGTACATCCACCTGGTTCGCCGGTAATGCCGGCCCCTGGATCGAAGATGCCGGCTATGTGCGCCTGCGGGAGATCGGGTTGTTCTACAATATTCCGCGCAGCATGCTGAATGACAAGATGAAGATCCGGTTCGGCCTGAGCGCCCGTAACCTGTTGAACTTCTTCGATTACAACAGCTACGATCCGGAAGTGTCCAACTTCGGTAACAATGTATTAGCCAATGTGGTAGAGGTGACGCCGTTCCCGAGTGCCAAACGGTTTAATTTCCACGTAAACTTCACGTTCTGATGAAGTCCGGGAACGCTCAACCATATTACCTAAATTTAAAAACTATGATAATGAAAGATATCACAATAAAGACCATCTACGCATTGTTGCTGGCCGTACTGTTCCTGGGCACACCGGCCTGCTCGCTGGATGATATTGAAAACCCCAATGCCCCGGACCAGAGTGCGCTGGAAAATGGCGGCGCTACCCTGAATGACCTGCGGCTGTTATCCAGTGGTCTGGAGTCGGTCATGCGTGTCGATATGGAGTTTAATTACTGGACCAACTGCATCATCGGCCGGGAGTACTGGGATCTGCGGAACACTGACCCGCGTTATACTGGTGAATTGCTGGGTGCCGGCGGTTCGCCGCTGGATCCGAACGGCTTTCTGACCACCCGGGCTTATGCCCGCCATTACCGGATCGCCCGGAATGCCTGGGTTTTGATCCATGCTACGCAAAATACCAGCGCAGCGCTCACCTCCGAGCAACGGAATGCCATAATCGGACATGCCCGGACCCTGTTGGCATTTGGCCTGCTTTCCGAAGCCAACCGGCAATACGAGAACGGTATCCGGGTGGAAGTGGAAGACCCGGACAACCTGGGGCCATTTGTATCGTATGAGGATGCCTTACGCGCCATAGCCGATATTCTGGAAGCTGCTAATACTGAACTGGCTGCAGGTGGTGCCGATTTTCCTTTCAATTCCACATTGGGAGATGTCACGCGTGTCCGTCAGCTGAACCGTGCCCTGGCAGCACGGGTAGCATTGTATCGTGGAGACAAAGGGCTCGCCCGTACACACCTGAATGACACCTGGATGGATTTTGCCAGTGATATGGATGAGGGTGTCTACTATGACTTTGGTGCTGGTGGTAACAACATCCTGAATCCATTGTATGTGGTGCCGGACCAGACCAAGTACGTCGTCCATCCCAGCTTTATTGCCGATGCTGAGGCCGGGGATAGCCGGGTGACCGGTAAAACGCTGTTGCTGGCTTCGCCGTTCTCTGCCGACGGGCTTTCGGGTGATTACCAGGTGCAGTTGGTGGCTTCCAATACGGCACCCTTCCCGATCGTACGGAATGAGGAGCTGATCCTGATGTGGGCGGAAGCCAACATTGGCTCTAATAACAATACAGCGGCACTAGCATTGGATCAGGTGCGGAATGCTGCCAGCCTGCCTTCCTACTCCGGTGCGCTGACAGATGATGCCCTGGTGGATGAACTGTTGACGCAACGCCGGTACAGCCTTTTTGGTGAAGGCCACTACTGGATTGATATGCGCCGCTATGGCCGATTGGATGAATTACCGATCGATCGTCCGGGCGATATCATTCATGTGCAGTTCCCGCGTCCGGTTCTGGAGCAATAACAGCCTCAGGCGGATAAAAAACGAATGGGCCATTCCGGTTTACACCGGCATGGCCCTTTTTCGTGTGCAAATGTGTTTCTTAAGCGGGAAACCGCTCTTTACGATAGAATGGGAGCGGTTAAGCGGGGTTTGTTCGTAGGATTAAAACTTGCTTGCTCAAATGTCGGTATTATCCCGCTACCGGTGGGCTTCTCCCTACCCCGATTTATCTCCCTGGTTTCTGGTATTTTTCATTTCCGGTATCCCTGTAATCAGGTAGAGCGTTGTTGTTTTGGGCTATTTTCAATAAAAAATGCGGTTTGAGGTCGTTTTTTTGACACACAACACCACCTTTGCTGAAGTACAGATTGGATATGCCCGATATATTACGCCAGTTGTTTGTCTGCTGTTTATGGCTTGGTCTTTCCGGGCCGGCCTGCTTGCAGGCTCAGGAGTTCATGCAGGTGGACTCCGTCTTCTGGGAACCCTACCCGGAACGCTTTATGGAGTACGTAGAGCAACCGGCTCATGTTTCCTGGACCCTGGATCAGGTACAGGCGCTGCCGGAGTCGGCCTGGAAACCGCTCAATGAAGGTTCGGGGGTATATCTGGGCATTACTACCAAGGGGCATTGGCTGCGTTTTCGGGTCCAGAACAAACTTCAACACAGTGTGCCCCTGCTGATCGAGTGTAATAATCCGAATTTGGACACCCTTGCGCTATTTCGGGTGGTAGGGGAGGAGATGTTGGTTGCCGATACCACGGGTGTTCGTTTTTTACCAAAGGATCGCGCGCTGAACTACCCGAATTTGCTTTTTATCTGGGACGAACCGGCACATGGTTCGTCGACGATCTACTTGTATGCACGGGCACTATACTACCCGGCGAATTTCACCTTTTCGATCTGGAATGAAAACCGCTGGCAACTGGAATTCAAACAGATCGAGATCGGAGCTATCATTTTGTTTTTTGCGCTGCTGTTCGTGTATCTGTTTACCCTTACCCTGTTGTTCTCCATTGTACGGGACTGGCATTTGTGGTTCTTTTATTTGTACGTGTTGCTGGGTGCACTGTTTATCGCCAATGATCTTGGACTTTGGTATTGGATCCGGCCGGAGTGGGACTACCGGATCATTACCCCGCTGATCACCAACCTGAGTATCGTATTCGGCCTGTTGTTTATCCGCTATCAATTTCATACCAACCGGATCTACCGCTATTTTGACTGGGTGTTGATGCTTTTGTCCGCCATGGCCCTGGCCACAGCAGGTTTGAGTTTGCTGTTGCACAACCGGCCTGTGGCCTTTATGGGGCTTAACAAGATCCTGATCATCAACCTGCTGGTTACATGCGCAGCGATCGTCTGGCTGGTGTTGTACCGGTATTTTACTTCGCGTAAACCCCAGACTGTCTGGTTTATCGTTGCTTTTACACCTCATGGTCTGGCAGTGGTGCTGACCTGTCTGCACCAGTTGGGAGTGGTGCACCCTTATCTGCCGGGGTTGTTGCAGTTTTCGCCTACGCCATCACCGTTTTTTGTTCAATTGAATACCCCCTGGTTGCTGCTGGGAGGCATAGTTTGGGAAATGCTGATCGTTTCTGTCTTATTTGTGTTGCGGATCAAAGACTTTTATGAGACAAGCAACCGGGTCCTTGCAGAGCGCCGGAATGCCCTGGTGTTGGGTGTGGAAACGGAGCGCAAGCGTGTTGCCCAGGAAATCCACGACGGGATCGGGGTGTTGCTGTCTTCCACAAAAATGAAGCTCGCTGCGCTGCGCACCCGCTTAAAGGGGAATAGTGATCTGTATGAGGAAACCGGTGAACTGGTTGCCAGTATCGACCAGGCGCATGAAGAGATGCGCAGCCTGGCCTATAACCTGATGCCGAAGTCGCTGGAAAAACTTGGTTTGGCGCAGGCGATCGAAGGAACAGTGAGCCGGTTGCGTCGAAACTACCCGACCATCCACTGGCGGTTCTATTCCAATTTCAAGAATGGCCAACTGGATGACCTGACCAAGATCAACCTGTTCCGGATCGCACAGGAGATGCTGCATAATGTGCTGCAGCATGCGCAGGCAACCGAAGTCCATCTGCAGTTGCTGCAACGGGATAAAAAGATCCTGCTGTCTATTGAAGATAATGGCATTGGCTTTCAGGTCAAAGCCCGGACCCTGCGTACGGGTATCGGACTGAGTAATATCCGGTACCGGGCAGAGGATGTACTGAAAGGGCACGTCTCGATCGAGTCTAATCCCGGAAAGGGCACCTTTGTAGCGGTGGAAGTGCCGGTTTGAAGCGGTTTCCTGCTATTCCAAAACGCCCAGTTTTTGGCCATACCGGATCAGTTCCACCTTATTGGAGGCATCGCATTTGCTGTACATGTTTTTAATGTGCGTCTCCACAGTATGCAGGCTGACAAAGAGTGCTTCCGCGATCTGTTTATTGGTTTTGCCTTCGGCCATCAGGCCCAGCACGTCGAGTTCGCGCCGGGTAAAAGGATGTGCACCGGAATTGGTTGTGGTACCTGCCCCGAAACCCGCTGGATCCGGCTGATCGAGGATCTGCTCGATGAGTTCATCTGCCAGATGCCGTTTCCCGCTGGCAACTTTCCGGATGGCATCTACCAGTTCTTCCCGGTCTACATTTTTGGTCAGATAACCCCGTGCCCCACGGCGGATCGCATCCCGAACCATATGGAGGTCGTCGTCAACACTCAGGATCAATACATGTGTTTCCGGATGTGTGGCCAGCAGTTTGGAGGTGGTTTCCAGACCGTCAATACCCGGGAGTTTCAGGTCCATCAGGATGACCTCCGGGACTTCGTGCTGCAATTGTTCCAATGCCTGTTCGCCGCTACGCGCATGTCCGGCAACTACAATGTCGTCACACCCCTGTAATAAGGCCAGAATACCTTCATAATTGAGAGTATGGTCTTCAACGATAAACAGTCGGATCGGTGTTGCGGACATCATGTTGGTTGGGTCAGGCTGGTGTAGGGACGGATTTGGCATCAGGACGCCAGGTAGGTTTTTCCTTTCGGCCGTGTTTTCAGGCGCACCGCTGTGAAATCATGTGCAAAATAGATAAAAAAATCCCGTTGTTTGGTGCGTCTCGTTCAATTACCGAACGTATCCTGCCCAACAACGGGATTTTTGAAAGTACTCCAATGGGATACCGGCTGATCAGGCGGTACGATAGCGCCGGAAATATTCCCGGAAGGAGATCATACGCTCCTGTTCTTCATCCCAGAGTTTGTTAAACACGCATTTCAGGCTTTCCAGGAATGTGATCTTGTTGGCCACCTGGTCCAGCACGGGGTTCTCGTGGTGGCACCGGGCCAGCTCATAGTTTGGCACCAGCGGGTTCAGGTGGTGAATATGGTGGTAGCCAATATTGCCGGTCAGCCAGTGGAAAAGTTTCGGGAGTTTGTAATAAGTGCTTCCCTGTATGGCTGCACGGATATATTCCCACTTATCCTGCCAGGCTTTATAGGTGGTTTCATGCTGGTGCTGCACGTAGAAGAACCAAACAGCAATGATCCCGAAAGCGATCAGGATAGGCAGGTGTACCCATACCAGTGCTTCATATCCGAGCAGGAGGCCAAGTGCCACATAAACGGCAACCAGTAAAAGGTTGTGCCGCATCAGGGCACGACGTGCCGGCCCCCAACCTTTCAGGTTGATGGACGGGATACGGCTGTGGACGAGGATATACCATACCGGACCGAGCACGAACAGTACAGGTGCGCTGCGGAATATCATATAATGCAGTTTCCGCCAAAAGCCCAGTGCCTGGAACTCGTTTACGGTCAACAGGTTTATATCACCAATGTCGCGGTGTTCCCACAGGATTCCATTATGACCGTGGTGGAAATTGTGGCTTTTAGCCCAGTAGCGATACGGCATGAAGGTGATTAGGCTGCAGACCAGGCCGATGGCATTGTTGGCCTTTCGGTTGGCAGTATACGACTGGTGCCCGCAATCGTGTTGAATAATAAAGATCCGGACCAGGAAAAAAGCATTAATTACCGCCAGCGTCAGTACCAGGCCGATCGACACATCGATCAGGAAGTACATGGCAATCCAAATGGCCAGAAAAGGAAGGAAAGAATTAAGGATTTGTATAGTAGCCTTTTTAGGGCTGGGGAGTTGATAGGCTTTAACAATAGCAGGTAATTGCTGCAGGACTTTTGGGGGTAAGGTCACCTGTTGCATAAACTTCAAAATAAATGAGAACTGAAAATCGCGCCTTTGCAGGCACGCTGTGATGCCGGCAAAAGTCGGTCTTTTTACTGAAGGGGCCACGAAGTTGTTGTTAAATTTCGGGCTAATGGTAGACATTTGCTGTGGACGCAGCCTCGATGGTTAAGTACTGATATGTATTCAGTGCGTTGGGGTTGTTGTTCAACGTTTCAAATTATAGAGGAATATTTTGAAAGTTGACTTTTAAGCGATGTTGCCTTTTAAAAACAAGCAACAGAAGGCAAAAGTTCAATTTGAAAAGGCTTTAGCCCTTAAAACACTTTCGACATACCTCGGTTACAACAATTGACGGGTACGGCAGGGTGGCGATTTTCCGGACCAAAAAGACCCGATCATATACCATGACCAACGAGCAGTTCAAGGAGTTTTCTCCTACCATACCGACTGATCCGGGAATTTATAAATTCCTGGATGCAGGTGGGGTGATCCTGTATGTGGGAAAAGCCAAAAACCTGCGCAACCGGCTGAGTTCCTATTTCGGCGATAAAAAACACATCACCGCCAAGACCAAAGCGCTGGTCAAACATGCCGATCATATCGAATTTACCATGGTCGATACCGAAACCGATGCTCTTTTACTGGAGAACACTCTGATCAAACAGCATCAGCCGCGGTATAATGTGATGCTGAAAGATGAAAAGTCCCCGCTGGCGTATATCTGTGTTAAAAAAGAGCGCTTCCCCCGGGTATTCGTAACCCGAAAGCCTGTTCGGGACGGTTCGACATTTTTTGGCCCTTACCCCGGGAAAGTACGCGTCGATCAGATCACAGACCTGATCCGGAAACTCTTTCAATTGCGCAATTGTGCGCTTCACCTGTCGGCCGATAATATTGAAAAAGGAAAGTTCAAACCCTGCCTGGAGTATCATATCAAAACCTGTGCTGCACCCTGTGTGGGCCTGGAGTCTGAGGAGGCGTATAACAAAAAGATCGAGCAGATCAAGAATATCCTGAAAGGCAATTTTGCCGCCGTAAAGGCGCACCTGAAAGAGGAGATGCAGTATTTCGCCGAGAACCTGCAATTTGAACAAGCCCAGTTAATGAAAGAAAAACTGACCTTGTTTGAGGACTACCAGGGCAAGAGCACTGTAGTAAATCCCAATATCCATGATGTGGATGTTTTTGGCTTTGCCGGCGATGAAAAAGAAGCCTACGTGAATTACCTTAAGGTGGTGAACGGTGCGGTGATCCATACGTACACCCTGACCCTGACCAAAAACCTCGATGAAGACCCGGAGACGCTGCTGGTCTATGCCATTCAGGAGTTGCGGGAAAAGTTTGACAGTATGGCTGATGAGATCATCGTACCGGTGGAAGTAGCGGTCGCCGGCATCGGTACGGTTACGGTACCCAAGATCGGCGACAAGAAAAAACTGCTGGATCTGTCTGAAAAAAATGTCCAGTACCACCTGATGCAACGGCGCCGGGATGCGGTCAGCCGGACCGGGCGGCAAACCCATGCCGAGCGCATTCTACGTACCCTGCAGGCCGACCTGAACATGGCGGACCTGCCCCTGCATGTCGAATGTTTTGACAACTCGAATATCCACGGTTCCAATCCGGTATCCAGCTGTGTGGTATTCCGGAATGCCAAGCCAGCCAAACGCGATTACCGCCATTATAACGTCAAAACCGTGACGGGACCCAATGATTTTGCTTCCATGGAGGAAGTGGTATACCGCCGGTACAAGCGCTTGCTGGCAGAGGGGAAAAGCCTGCCTCAACTGATCATTATTGACGGGGGAAAAGGCCAGCTCAGCGCTGCAATGAAAAGCCTGCGCGCCCTGGATCTGGAAGGAAAGGTAACCGTGATCGGTATTGCCAAAAAACTCGAAGAGATCTATTTCCCCGAGGATCCGGTGCCCTTGCATATCAACAAGAAGTCGGAATCCCTGAAGTTGATCCAGCAGGCCCGGAATGAAGCACACCGGTTTGCCATCACCTTCCACCGTAACCAGCGCAGCCGGGGTTTTTTACGCACTGAACTGACAGAGGTGCCTGGCGTGGGCGCCAAAACAGCCGAAAAACTCCTGCAGCATTTCGGCTCACTTACCCGCCTCCGGACCGCCACCCCGGATGAACTGGAGCAGGTAGCCGGAAAAGCCGTAGCTGGAAAAATTGTTGCCTACTTTAAAAACCAGGTGTAGGACTATACACCGGTATTATTTCCGTTTTAATTCATGCAGGTTCAGTCCGACGGTCAGGCTTACGTAGTTACTGGCCAGGTTTAGATCGCGCAGACTATTCTTGCCCCGCACAACGGCAGTGCTGTTCAGGCTGAGCACCAGGGGGCGTATCCGCCAGCCGATCGACCAGGCCATTTCGGTCAGAAAGAGCGGGGAGCCTGTTTCCAGCAGTTCTATGCGTTCAGTTTCCTGAAATCCGACCCGACTATTGATATCGCCGTCAAAGTAGCTAACCCAGGCAAAACGCAGACCAGTGCCTACCTGCAGGCGCTTGTACTGCATGGTCATGGCGGGTTGGATAAACCAGCGTTGATAGCGCCATTCCGAATTGTAAACCTCCTCGATCTGTGGTTCCGGATGCGTCGTATACCGGTTCTGAGTAGCGCCCTGGCCGAATCCGGTAAACAGGCTTAATAAATATTCCTTTTCAGGGCCGACGCCATAATAGCCGCCCAATCCGCCTTCGGTCAGATGGCTGGAGCCGGTATAACTAAATTCCTCGTTGACCGGGAACGGAGAGAAAAACGCATTGTAATTGGTGCCGGAATACCGGACACCAAAATGACTGGCCATAATACCCAGGTGCCGGACTGGACTGTAAATAGCCTGCCCTTCCCAGCCAGTATTGTCGCCATCTATTGACAGCCCGCCGCGTATGCTACCCTGCCCGGATTCCTGGAGAACCGGCAGTTGCATCGTGTTGGGGGTATAAAACCGGTTGGCGGTACAACCAATGGTCAGCATGGTGGACAGTAAAAGTCCAAAAGCGGGAAAGGACAGGTGCTTCATATACAGGCGTAGATGGTCGGAAAAATGATCCGAAAAGACAGAGGCACATGGACGTATTTCTTATACCGTCATGTGCCTCTGCTCCCGGGGGCTGATTGGGGTAAACTGAATTTTATTTAAATGGATCGGAGTACCGCTGGTCGGTCTTCAGTTGCTCATCCGTAAGCGTATGCAGGAATGCGATGAGGTCACTCTTTTCCTGGGCTGAGAGGTTCAGGTTCCTGGGAGTACCGTTTACCAATAGTTCCGGGCTCAGGTTCTGGTGTGCCTGAACACCGGAGCTGTAGTGTTCAACAACCTCTTCCAGCGTGGCAAACCGGCCATCATGCATATATGGCGCGGTAAGCGCAATGTTACGCAGCAGCGGCACCTTGAACATTGCCATGTCGTACGAACTGTTGGTAATGCCGCCTACACCGACGTCAACAGTGGCTGCATCCAGGCCGTTATTGGCTTTGATCTTGGGCGGGCGGCCCTGTGTAGGACTGTGGCAGGAGGCACAATTGTTCAGATAGATCAGCTTGCCGCGGTTTTCCGCATCCGTGAATCCGCTAAAACTGTTGAATTCCAGGTTACTGTATACATTGTAGCCCAAACTTTTCTCTGCCTCATGGTCAAACTTGCTGTTGAAAGAGCCGATAGCGTTCACGAATTCGGCGATAGCCTCCGATACCCGCTCGGACGTTATCTGGCCATTGCCAAACGCCATGCGGAATAAAGGCTCATAGTAGGGCTGTGTCTGTACAGCCGTCACAATGTCAGCATGGGTCATATCCATTTCCTTCGGATTGGTCATGGAGGAAATGTTCTGGTCGGATGCCGTGTTGGCCCGGTTATCCCAGAAGAACGGGATCCCGGACGAGCCAAACAGATCGGTGCCGTAATAGGCCGAAAAACTCAGTACCGAACCCAGTGCGATCGAGTTGCGGTCGCCTGCCCGGTTGAATACTCCTGTGCTGACCTGTTTGTCATCGGCAAAAGCGAGTTCCTGCCGGTGGCAGCTGGCACAGGAAACCGTACCGTCCTTTGAAAGGTGTTTGTCGTAAAACAGTACCCGCCCGAGGATCGCTTTGTCCTGGTCAACAGGCCGCGTAGCGAGTCCCATTGCAGAGAGATGCTTAGGCAGTTCGGACTGGTAGTTATCCGGCCGGTCGGGAAGGTTGAGGTATTGGGAGATCAATGCGTAGTCTTCCGGCTCATAATAGTAATAATTGAAGTCAGCGTCGCGGTTGCAGGCGGCTGCCAGCAGCAGGACGCCAAACAAGGGTAGGAGAATGCGGAGTTTTTTCATGGTTAACCTTTTAGGTGAAGTGTGATATACAGGTCAGGTGATAATTGGAGCAGTAAAAGTACAATGGCATGCGTGAAAGCTGGTGTCTCCACCTGGCTGTAACACATTAAAGTTGCGTTAAAGCAGTGACATTTCCATGACGAAAGACGTGCGATCCAGGCTGCCTGGTTGGGTCAGTTTTAACTTTTTTTTTAAGGTTGGCAGGACTGGGTCTGGAATTCAGATCTGTTAAAAAAAGGCCTTATTCTGACTTGGATGCTGCCCCGGAAGTCTGTTCGCGCCAGAAATAATCCAGTTCGCAGAAAAGTGCAATACCGAAGGTGGCTTCGGCAAAGCCAAGGTCGGTGCGGTCGGCTTTGTGGTTGGTGTTAAGGGTCATATTCACCCAGAAAGGCCGGGTGCCCACTCCCAGGGTGAAGGCGGATTCCGGCACAAAATGCGGCGACTGTTGTTCGATTCGGGTGATGGTGGTGATATGGGGCTCGCCAATGGCATAATTGATATCGCCACGAACATATTGCAATTGATTCAGTCGCAGGGCTGCGCCAAAACGGACCCATCTGCCCTGAACGGCAAGTCCGGGCTGCAGGAAACGACGCTGGAAGCGAAGATCGGCGCGGGCATCCTGGTCGTAGGCATTCAGTACACTTCCGCCACCCCATCCGGCAAACAGGCTCAGACTCAGTTTGTCTGTGGCCGGATAATAGCCGCCAAGCCCGATCTCTATCAATTGACCCTTTCCCCAGTCGTTGTTGGAGGAAAAGTTGTTGCCGCTATTCCGGACATCCAGATAATTTACCATTACGGCACCATAGCGGACCGGGCTTAATACAGCATGTAGTTCCAGGCCCTGAAACTCATCTCCGGCGATATATCCCGCACTAACCCGCATATCGCCCCGTTTTTGTAAAAACGGTGTTTGCAAGGTGTTTGGCGCATAATAGTAATGGGTGCAGGCCGTTGAAAACAACAATACGCCTGCGCACAACAGGTAGTAAACCGTGCGGATCATGATCTCGTTTTTTACCACGCAAAAATGCAGCGAAACCGGCACATGCTGTGTGCGTTATTCCACGATCTTAAAAGTCGTCCGCCGGTTGGCCTGATGTTCGGATTCCGTACAGCGGTTGCAGGCACAGCTGACAGCCGGTTGGGATTCACCGTAGCCTACCGCGGAGAGCCGTTCTGTAGCGATGCCTTTGGATATCAGGTAATTGACGGCACTTTGCGCCCGTTTCTGCGACAGGCTTTCGTTATAATCATCGTTGCCCCGGCAATCTGTGTGACTGCCCAGCTGAATATTGATATCCGGATTTTGTTGCAGTACATTAGCCAGCCGGTTGAGCGTGGGTTCGGCGTCAGGCCGGATGTCCCATTTGTCGAAATCGTAGTAGATGTTCTCCAGTACGATCTCCCGGTTGCGGAATATTTTGTCGAGCACAATCTCTACCTCGAAGCGTTGAACGGGGTTGGCCGGGTCGCGGGCAATGCCTGCCGTGCTAAAGCGGGTGCTGTTGGACAGATATCCTTCTCTGGATGCACTGAAGCTATAATCCGTGTTTTCCGATAGTTCCAGGGAGAAAAACCCGTCGGCGCCTACTCCAACGCGCTGGGTCTTGCCGGCAAACCGGATCTCTACCGAGGCGCCTTCCAGAGGCTTTCTGCCCAGGGTTTTGCTGTTCGGGTCAGTTGGGTCGGAAAAGATCTTTTCCAGTACATACCCGTCGAGGATCATTTTATATTCTTTTGGAGGCTCCGGTTCGACAACCACTTCCACCGGTTTGGGCGGCGGTATGCGCTGCTCAAAAAAATAAATATCATCACCACCCCGGCTGTCGGTCGAAGTCCGGTTGGACGTAAAGTATCCGGTCCGGATCAGGTCGCCGGGTTGGAGCGGGCCATTCCGGGTGGGGGCGTTATGAGCGATAAACCCGAAATCATCGGCGCCGCTGTTGACCGGGGGCTTGAGGTTCAGCGGAGATGCCCAGGCATTACGCTGGGTTTTATAGGTGCGGAAAATATCGAGACCACCCATGCCGGGCAAACCGTCGGATGAAAAGTAGAGCGTATCACCGCTGAAGGAGGGAAAGACCTCATTCCCGGGAGTATTGATGTTCCGGCTCAGCAATTTGGGAGCACCCCAGCCGCTTTCGCTTTGTTCGTTGCGTTCCACCGACCAAAGATCGTAGCCGCCCCAGCCTTCCGGGTCGTTGCAGGAGAAATAAAGTGTGCGGCCATCAGGTGAAAGGGCTGGATGGAAGTAGTTGATCTTGTCCCGCTGGAACGGAAGCGGACGTGGCGTGCCCCAGCCGTCACCGGCGCGCTGAGCTATGAACAGTTTGCAATACTGGTCGTCACCTTTGTAGGCGCCCACAGCCCGGGCAAAGACGATCTCGGTGAAATCCGGGCTGAAACACATGGTGCCTTCGTTGCCTTCCGAGTTCAGTCCGCCATCAAAGATCTGGGCACTGGCTTCGGCCGGTTCCACGATAAATAGGTCCATGAATTTATTGCCCGTCCATTTGTATTCTGAATCACCGTTGCTGAGGGCCCGGTCGCTGCTGAAGACCAGGCGTCCGTCGGCATAATAAACCGGCGAATAATCGTTTTGGGAGCTGTTGAACGGGCTGCTTTCAACTTTCCAGCCATTGTCCTTCGCTTCCGTTTTCCAGCCCTCCGCGACGGTGCAAGCCGTAATCTCTTTCCGGTATTCATAGGGGCTGCCGATCTCGATCCCCAAGTCTTTGAACAGCGCCTGGGCTTCGGTGTACCGCTCCAGCTTTTTTAGCGCATAGGCTTGTCCTTTCAGGGCTTCGGGTCCGTAGTTGTTCTCATAAGCCAGGGAAAACCATTTGAGCGATTCGGCATCTCGGCCGTTGTGCCGGTGCGCATCGGCGATCTGGAAAGCGAGTTGGCCCTTTTCCGTTCGCGTTTTGGCTTTGCCAAACTCTTTTTCCAGCAGGGGAATAGCGGTATCGTATTGCTTGCGCTCATAGGCAGTACGGCCGTCCTTAATACGAATGGTATAGGTGCAGGCGCCAGCCAGAGCCGTTAAGACGAAAATAAGCAGGTAGGTAGAGATGGAGCGCGGCATAAGCAGTATGGTGGTTTTAGAGCGTGTTTGATATGTTAAACTTAATCACGCTTCTTGTCAATCGGGCAATCCCTGGCCCGCAGGCGGGGGATCATATCATATCCGGTAGGATAGAAACGAAAATGGTACAGGTTGTGTTTTAGCGCATCTTGTCGTCCGGCGACGCTTGTGCCGGATTTCCGGACAGGACAGTGTGAACATGACGCATTTTTCTCCCGGAAAGATGCCTTTGCAATTTATTTAGAAATATTATTAAAGCCACTTATTTGATCCCGGCAGGTCGTTTTCCGCTGTAAATAAAGGTAATAACCCGGTTTTTTGACTAAAAAGCAGCACATCCTGCCCAATATCGATTGCTGAGAACAACTGAATACCGGCCTCGAACCTGCCTATTCTTTTTT
>SBHD01000006.1 GCA_006226345.1 Bacteroidota bacterium
GGTTTTATTCATTTTCCAGTTGCCGGCTACGATCTGTTGGCGCATATACTGTTTTGGGTTTTGAATTGTCTGTTGATGGTGATGGGCCAAAAATAGGGAAAACTCTGCTGCTTCCGGAATCCGCCCGGCGAGCAATTTTGCCCTGATATGACGAAATTCCGTCAACTCAAAACCCAAAACTCGAAACTCAAAACTACCTTTACGCCTGAGTTATGGCAAAAACCCAGCAACAACGGATCGTCCTTGGATTAAAAGTGCGCCAGTTCCGGCAGGAGCGTGGGTGGAATTTTGAGGAACTCGGCAAACGCACCGGGATATCGGTTTCCTACCTGAATGAGATCGAAAAGGGCAAGAAGTATCCGCAGCCTAAAAATCTGCAGAAACTGGCCGATGTATTGGGTATTTCACCGGAGTTCCTGGCTTCGCCGGAACTGACCAAACAATATGCACCCATCGGTGACCTGCTGCAAAGTAATTTCCTGAACGAACTGCCGCTCGACCTGTTCGGTATCGAGGTCCAGCAGGTCGTGGAGATCATCGCCCGGGCCCCCGACCGCGTCAATGCTTTTATTTCCGCGCTCCTGGAAATTGCCCGGAACTACTCCCTTCGCGATGAAAATTTCTTCTTCGCTGCGTTGCGCGCCTACCAGGAGCTCCATATGAACTATTTTGACGACATCGAGCAGGCAGCCGATGCTTTCGTCCGGCTGCACCGCCTGCCACAGGAAGGTGGGGTGTCGGCGGAATTCCTGGCCGAGCTGTTGGTGACGGAGTTCAACTACACGATCGATAACAAAGGGCTGGATGCCTACCCGGAAATGGCCAGCATGCGTACGGTTTTCAATCCGGCCAAACGACACCTGCTGCTCAACGGGCGCCTCAACGAGCGCCAACGCGCTTTCCAACTGGCCAAGGAACTGGGCTTCAATGTTCTCCAACTCAAAGAGCGCCCGCTGGCCTCCACCATGTTGCGCATCCACTCTTTCGAGGAAGTACTGAACAACTACAAGGCCGCTTATTTTGCTGTGGCGCTGATCGTCAATCGCCACGCTTTTGTGCAAGACCTGCGGGCCTTCTTCCAGCAACCAAAATGGAACGCCGATTTCCTGCTACGGCTCATGGCCAAATACCAGGCCAGCCCGGAAGTGCTGTTCCAGCGCTTCAATGTACTTTCCCTGGACTTTGACCTGCATAAGGTGTTTTTCCTGCGGTTTATCCATAATTTGGAACAGGATAAATTCGATATCGACAAGGAGTTGCACCTCAACCGCCGGCATCAACCGCATGCGTCTGGGCTTGATGAGCATTATTGCCGTCGTTGGCTGTCCGTCACCATGTTGCGGGAGTTGCAGACCTATCAGGACCAAACCGGCGATCACTCGCACCCACGGGCCGGTGTGCAACGCGCACTGTTCCTGGACAGCCAGGAGGAATACCTTTGTATTTCCGTGGCCAAACCCGGGTATCCTACAGTCGGTCGCAATGTAAGCGTCACACTGGGGATTTTACTGGATGATCAGGCGCGTCAGGTGATCCGGTTCTGGGATGATGCTGCTATCCCGCGTGTCACGGTAAATGTAACCTGTGAGCGTTGCAGCCTGACGGATTGTACCGACCGTGCCGTTCCGGCCACTACCCTGGAAAGACGGGCATCCCGGCGGCGGATGTCTGAAGTATTAAAACAATTGACCGGCTAATATATGATCATCGTACAGGATAAACTCGTCAGCGATGACGTGGTGGAAGAGCAGTTCATCTGCAACCTGACGGCCTGTAAGGGCGCCTGCTGTTGGGAAGGGGATTCCGGCGCTCCGCTGGAAGAGGTCGAACTGCCGGTGCTGGACGCCATTTTTGAAAAGATAAAACCCTTTTTAAGTCCGGCAGGTATCGCTGCCATTGAAAAGCAGGGAACGCATGTCTGGTTTGAGGAAGAAGGGGACTGGGGCACACCGCTCGTGGATAACGGCCCGTGTGCTTATATGACCCTCGATGCTACGGGTACCGCTCAATGCGGCATTGAACAAGCGTACCGCGCCGGTGTCGTTGATTTCCAAAAGCCGGTCTCCTGCCACCTGTATCCGATACGCGTGGAAAAAAACGAGCAGCTGGATTTTGAAGCACTCAATTACCACCGCTGGGAAATTTGTTCTGCCGCCTGTACCCTGGGTAAACAGGAAAAGATGCCGGTGTACCGGTTCTTAAAACCGGCGATCATTCGCAAATACGGGGAAGATTTTTATGAAGAACTCGATGCAGCAGCCGGGTTTATTCTGGGGAAGCAGGAAGAAAAGGAATGACGACCTGTTTGGGTCATCTGTCTATTGTCAGTAAAATGCGCAGGCTTAGCCGGTCGCGCAACACTTGTCCAACTGCCCAGTCAAAAGGGGTGTTTTGAAAATCATGGACGTTGTTGAGGCCGTAGGAGTAGGTCAGTTCCGGCTGTATCTCCCATTTGCCGGCACGGAAGCCGGCTCCGATGCCAATATCCAGGCCCAGCCGCTCCGGCAACAATTGTAAGGGGTTTTGGTCCTGCCCGGCAGTCAGGTTCCAGGACAGGCGTCCGCCAAAAAGGATGAGTCCCCGGAACGGCAGGTTCTGGAAATTATCACTCAGTACAAAATGCACCGGTAGCTCAATATCGGAAAATGTATACCGGCAGGTGATGACCTGTTCATCATTGGTCTGAAACTGAAGGGTGTTGGAGGTGTAGGCAAATTGGAGTCCCGGCCGGAAACTCAGCATTGGCAGCACCGGCCACCGGCCCCATATTCCAATGCCGCCACCGGCGCCGGTCCGGTTCCCGGAACGAAGAAAGGGTGCATTTTCCTGTTGCGTCTGTGTACGGATACCCAGTGTTTGAAACTCGATACTCGTTGAAATGCCGTAATAGAAGGCATGCTGCACCGGACGTTGCGCAACCAGCCATGGGCTCCAAAAGCAAAGTAAAACAAGGGCAATTTTTTTCATACTATCGGGGCGAACCGCGGTAAAAAGTTGTTTCTTTCGCAGGTATGCCTGCGCCAGCTGTCTTTCCATTGATGCTATTACGGGCAGCCGGGTTGCCTTTCGACCGGCTGTCCAGCTTGTCTGCTGACTGGAAGACGGCGGATACCGCTGTTGCGGTTGGTGAAACCAGGATGTCAGACCTGGCTGTCAAGCTGCAGATGGCCTTTGACCAGGCACTGAATGCACTGGATGGACTGCCTGTCCGAACAGTGGTGTATAATGCCCGCCGGGCGTTTTTTACCCGCCGGAAACTACCCGCCGGAGCAACACTGGAGGCGCTTCAGGCCTCCGCAGGCCTTCCCGGAATGGATGCCCTCCTGGAATGTCTTCAAAATTACACTCGGGCACAATCACACCTGCAGGAAGCACGAAACCAATACGCCGCACAATACCAGGAGGTATTGGAGGCGGGTTTTCGGCACTTGCAACTACTGGTGGCAGAGCCAGATCTCCAACGGGCACTCCTTTTTACCAGTCATTCCCTACTCCGGCAATTGCCGGGGTTTGTGAATAAGCCACCTGAAAAGTGGGATAAAAAGGATCGGCAAACAGCCCTTTCTCTGCTTCAATATACCTGCAGGATGGTTGCCAAGACTTCTCCAATGAGCTATTGGACCACCGTATCCATACAGGAAATTTCCGGGGATACTTCCACAGAACAGACCCCGGCCATTTCCGTTGCGCCCAATGTGGCTTTGCTGGAATTCATGTATTCCTTTTTGCTCCAGGATCCCGTCTTTTTTCGCTCTCTGGATATAGTGCTCAATCCGTGCATCATAGATGTGCCCGAAAACAACCTGCAGTGGCTGGTTAGCCGGGAGGGGAGTGAACGGTTTCAGGAGGCTGCAGCGGAACCGGTGTTGCAATTGATCACGGACCTGATGTTGCGGCATGGACGCTGCATACCATTTCAGTCTTTGGTGCAGCAGCTTGCCGGGCAGGTGGATGCCACCATTCCGGACCTGGAAGCGCACATCTTGCAATTAGTGGAGGTGGGTCTGCTGGAGTGGGAATTGCCGGTACCCGGGTTTTCGCCGGACTGGTGCGTCGCACTCCATTCTTACCTGAGCACCCTGTCGGACTCTATTACTATTCAGGCCACGCAACGGTTGCTTCAGGTAATGGTCCGAACGGCCAATAGACTGCATACGGTTTCTGTTCAGGAGGCGATTATGTTGCAAAATGATGTCCTGCAGCAGGTGCAGGCATATTTTTCCGTTAGTCAAGCCACTGCTCCGCCAATACCGGTAGAACAAGTTTTTTATACCGATGTCAGTCGACCGGTAGCATTGGATATTCCCCAAAAGATTACAGCCCGCCTGGCCGGCCAACTGCGTGAATGTTGGCAGGAGTGTACTGAAGTGTCGCTTCCTGCCGAACGGGCTGCCGTTTATTCGTTTGCACAAGGCGCCATCAAGCCGGGAGAAACAATCGGTTTCCAGGAGTTCGCCCGGGCTTATCTGGCTGCGGAGCATCCCCAACCGGCGTCTTTTAAATTGAAAGCCGTATCCGGGGGCAGGGTCGGTGCGCTCCTGCAGGTGTTCCGGCAGGAGGACCGCTGGCAAGCAGTGGTCAACGGGTTGTTCCCGGGCGGTGGGAAAATGTTCGCCCGCTGGCTTCCTTTATTCTCACCGGCAGTTTCAGACGCGCTGAAGGAATGGCAAATGCGGCAGCCCGGTCTGTCTCCGTTTCCCTGGCAGGGCTATTTTAATGCCAATTTCCAACCATGTCCGGCGGAGCAGACGGGACGGGTTCCCGGCGGTAGGTTACGGGCTAAAGACTCCGACCGGGAGCTGGTGCTGGGCAATATTGATGTAACCCTGTTGGATGGCTTGCCCGTCCTGGTCGACCGGTCCTCCGGTCGGCAGGTGATCTGGACAGATCTTGGTCTGGAGGCCCCGGAAGCACGTCCGCCGGCCATGCGGCTGTTATGGTACCTTGGGCTGCCCTATGTATCGCGGCAGGCGCTGGTGCCAGATGACCGATGGAAGGAGGTTGTGCCTGGTGTTTTTATGGGGGAACGGGTCACCTGGCAGGATCTTGTGCTGGACCGGGCGGTCTGGAGGTTGATGCCGGATGTTTGGACCAGCTGGCTGGAGCGGGGAAGGGCGCACCCGGATTTTTTCCGGCTGGTCCGTGCGGAGTTGGCCGGGTTGTCTGTGCCGCGTCGGTTTTTTGCCCGATTTGCTGGTGTTCGGCCACAATATTTCGATCAGGACAGCCCGGTATCACAGTTGCTTTTTCAAAAAATGCTGCGCACCGGAGCAGGGGAGCTGTATCTGACTGAAATGCTGCCGCTACCGGAAGAGGCTGTACTGGGAATGGCCACGGAGCTGGTACTGGAAATGGAGGTTTAGGATCAGCCTGTCCATAAAAGGGAAAGGCAGGCAGTCTTAGAGCGTGTTTAAATTTAACATTTGGATGGCAGGGCAGGTAAATTTAGAGGTTGTTCGGGTTTTTATTCTGAGGCGAGAGCGAGCAAATTTTGTTTTTATCGAGGCAAATTTTGTAGTCGTATGCGGGCAATCCGGCGAAAAATTTAACGATGAGAAAAATAAA